>NZ_JBYSXB010000045.1:0-43749 GCF_058781765.1 Arthrobacter sp. FW306-1B-G06A
ACCCCCACCACCCCCCAGAACGGCGAACCGGGCAAGACAACCCTGGGTGTTGCCGCGATCGGCTACGCGTTCATGGGCAAGGCCCATTCCAATGCGTGGCGGAACGTGGCCAGCTACTTCGACGTCCCGGCCTTCGAGCAGAAAGTGCTCGTGGGCCGGGACGCGGAACAGGTCGCCGAGGCCGCGGCCAGGTACGGGTGGAGCGAGTCCGCCACGGACTGGCGCCAGGTGATCGAACGCGATGACATCCATATCGTGGATATCTGCGCCCCGGGCTGGATGCACGCCGAAATCGCCATCGCGGCACTGGAAGCGGGCAAGCACGTGCTCGTGGAAAAACCCCTCGCGAACACCCTGGCCGAGGCCGAAGCCATGACCGACGCCGCGCGCGCCGCCCGCGCGCGCGGCATCCAGTCCATGATCGGCTTCAACTACCGCCGCGTCCCGGCCCTGGCCCTCGCGAAGGAGCTCATCGCCGAGGGCAGGCTGGGCACCGTCCGGCACGTCCGCGCCGCCTACCTGCAGGACTGGCTCGTGGACGCCGATTCCCCGATGACCTGGCGGCTGAACAAGGAAACCGCCGGATCCGGGGCACTGGGTGACATCGCCTCCCACGCCATCGACCAGGTCCTCTTCCTCCTCGGGGACACCGTCACTGAGGTCTCCGGCCGGCTGCACACTTTCGTGGACAGCCGCCCCGGCGCGGACGGCCCGGAACAAGTCACGGTCGACGACGCCGCCTGGGCCACGCTGACCCTCGCCTCCGGGGCGGTCGCCTCGGTGGAAGTCTCCCGCATGGCCACGGGCAAGAAGAACTCCCTCACGATGGAAATCTACGGCGACAAGGGCTCGCTCCTGTTCGACCTGGAATCCATCAACGAGCTCGGTTTCATGGACGCCACCGTGCCCGTCCGGGAGCAGGGCTTCCGCCGGATCCTGGTCAACGAACCCGAACACCCCTACATGGACGCCTGGTGGCCGCAAGGCCACGTGATCGGCTGGGAGCACACCTTCACCCACGAAATCCGTGACTTCCTTGTGGCCATCGACGCCGGGACGCCGCCCTCGCCGTCGTTCGAGGAAGGCCTCGCCGTCCAGCAGGTCCTGGCCGCCATCGAGGAATCCGCCGACGCCAAGTCCGCCATCATCCAGGTCGCCGGCCACTAATAGCCCTGGCCTGAAGCACGCCCCGAAACTTTCCCAAGGAGAACCCATGCCCCGCCCGTATACCCTATTCACCGGCCAGTGGGCCGACCTGCCCTTCGAGGAAGTCGCCAAGCTCGCCTCCGGCTGGGGCTATGACGGCCTGGAAATCGCCGTGTCCGGCGACCACCTGGACGCCTGGCGCTGGGACGAACCCGGCTACGTCGAGTCCAAACTCGCCATCCTGGACAAATACAACCTCAAGGTCTGGGCCATTTCCAACCACCTCAAGGGTCAGGCCGTGTGCGATGACCCCATCGACTTCCGCCACCAAGCCATCGTCGGGGCCAAGGTCTGGGGCGACGGGGACCCCGAAGGCGTCCGCCAACGCGCCGCCGAGGAAATGAAGCACACCGCCCGCCTCGCCAAAGCACTCGGGGTGGACACCGTCGTCGGGTTCACCGGCTCCTCCATCTGGCAGTACGTCGCCATGTTCCCGCCCGTCCCCGAGAAAGTCATCGAGGCAGGCTACCAGGACTTCGCCGACCGCTGGAACCCCATCCTGGACGTCTTCGACGAGAACGGGGTCCGCTTCGCCCACGAAGTCCACCCCTCCGAGATCGCCTACGACTACTGGACCACCGTCCGGACCCTGGAAGCGATCGGCCACCGGGAAGCGTTCGGCCTGAACTGGGACCCCTCCCACTTCATGTGGCAAGGCATCGACCCCGTCTCCTTCATCTGGGACTTCAAGGACCGGATCTACCACGTGGACTGCAAGGACACCAAGCTGCGCCCCACAGGACGGAACACCGTCCTGGGCTCGCACCTGCCCTGGGGCGACCCCCGCCGCGGCTGGGACTTCGTCTCCGCCGGACGCGGCGACGTCCCCTGGGAATCCTCCTTCCGGGCCCTCGCCGCGATCGGCTACAACGGCCCGATCTCCGTGGAATGGGAGGACGCCGGCATGGACCGTCTCCACGGCGCCCCCGAAGCCCTCGCCGCCCTCAAGAAGTTCGACTTCCCGCCCTCCCAAACCAGCTTCGACGCCGCCTTCAGCCAGGACTAAGGGATGTCCGACGTGAGCAATGACGGGTTCGTCCCGCTGTTCGACGGCGTCAGCCTGGCCGGATGGCACGCCGCACCTCGGATCTACGGTTCGGTGTATCCCGGCGGGCCGAGCGTCCTTGAGCATTTCGATAGCCTGGGACTTGAGCGCCCCCTGGAACCGGAGAAGCATCCTGCCCGCTGGAAGGTTGAAGACGGCGTCCTTGTCGGCGAGCAGGACGCCCCCGGGAGCGGCTACGGCGGCTACCTGGTCAGCGACCAGGCGTTCGGGGACTTCGAATTGCTCCTTGAGATGCGCCCCGATTGGCCTGCGGATACCGGCGTGATGATCCGGCGTCAACGGGACAGCTGGGAAGGGTTCCAGGTCCTCGTGGACCATCGCCCGTCCGGCGGAATCGGCGGCTTCTTCGGCAACGGACTGGCGAGTTTCTCGGCGGTTCCGTTCGCGATCGACGTCGTCCGCGACGACGCCGGCCGGCCCACCGGCCTTGTTGCCGACAACCCGGCCACCTCTGTGGAACCGGTCACGGAAGCGAAGCGCGACCGGCTCAGCTACGCGGCCGACGTCGACGATTTCCTGAAAGTCTGGCGCTGGGATGACTGGAACGAATTACGGATCCGCTGCATGGGTGCCATGCCGGTCATCACCACCTGGATCAACGGCGTCAAGATCGCCGAACTCGATACCGCCACCCTGGAATCGCCCAATTACGACGCCGACGCGGTCTTCGAGGTGCTGGGCGACCGAGGGCATATCGCCCTCGAAGTCCACGACAACGACTCCATGTTCGGCGAAGCCCGCTGGGGTGTCGGGGCGCAATGCCGGTGGCGGAACATCCGGATCAAGGAACTCCCGCCCGGCTCCGGCGGGGGCTCACAGTGATACGGACCCTCCAACCCGGCCAGCGCTGCGAGGTATGGATCGCCTCTGTCAGCGGCACTTCCGAGCTCGTCTTTGCCACGGAAGATCTGCTGCTGGAGGCACCGAACTGGACGCTCGACGGCCGGGCCCTCATCCTCAACGGAGGCGGTGCGCTGTGGCGGTTGGATCTTTCCGGGGAACTGGACACAGGCGGACTCGAAAAGATAGCTGTCACTGGCATTCCGGACCTCAATAACGACCACGTCCTCGCACCCGATGGCGCCACCATTTACCTCTCGGCGAATGACGGCCACATCTACCGCGCAGCCCTCGACGGCGGGGAAGCCTCCAGGATCACGGACGACGACGGGTGGTTCCATTTCCTGCACGGCGTCAGCCCCGACGGAAAGACGCTGGCCTACGTCGGAATTGAAGCCGGTGACTTCACGCAGCCGGGCCGGCTCATCACGATTCCTGCAGGGGGCGGCCAGACCACCGCGATCGACATCGACGGCCACTGCGATGGTCCCGAGTATTCGCTCGATGGGGACTGGCTGTACTTCAATACCGAAGCCTTCACGGACCAGCCGGGCCACGCCCAACTTGCCCGGGTGCGGACCAGCCACGCAAGCGGGCCGGAGCGCCTGCTTGAAAGCAACACTGTCGACTGGTTCCCGCACCTCTCACCCGACGGGCACCTGGCCAGCTACATCCGCTTCCCCGGCGGGACGGTGGGCCATCCCGCCGACTTGCCGGTCGACGTCGTCGTTGTTTCCACGAGTGACTGGGCGACGCCGTTCCACACCTGGCCCCTCTTCGGCGGCCAGGGAACCCTCAACGTCAACAGCTGGTCACCCGACTCGGAGCGGTTTGCTTTTGTTGCCTATCCCATCAATCTCTTAGAAGAGGCACCATGAATGACGTCCCCGCTCTTGATGTGCTGGAAGCGCTCAAACGCCAGGAAGAGGAGCTGATTTTCACCTCGTTCGACCATGGAGACGCGTGGAGGCTCGGCTCGCGGCTCGCGGGCATGGCCCAGGCGGCCGGCCATGCGGTCGGCATCGACATCCGGCGCCCCGGGCTCATCCTTTTCCGCGCTGCGCTACCCGGGATCACACCGGACCAGGAATCGTGGATCGCCCGGAAATCGGCTCTCGTTTTGCGGATGGAAGCGAGCAGCGCACTCGTCGAAGCCCGGTTGTCCTCCGCCGGTATCGATCCGGTGGCCACGGGGTGGCTCGGCGCCGACTATGCCGTGACAGGGGGCTCGTTTCCCGTTCGGGTCCGCGGCGTCGGTGTGGTCGCGGCCGTCACTGCGTCAGGCCTTTCATCGCAGGAGGATCATGACCTGATTGTCGAAGGGATCCGCCAACATCTCGCAGCCTAACCAGGAACTCCTATCAAAAAATTGTTGAACAATTCCTCCGCGTGATGCATCATTGGGTGTAGGCCCCGATTGAGATCGGGATCACAAAGCCCGCCCAACGTTCCATGGAGGAACCATGTCCGCGACCACTTCGCCAAGTCCAACCAGGCGCAGCAAACCCTCGGCAGGCGCCATCAAAGCCTTCATTGCCAGCGTCACAGGCACCTCCCTGGAGTACTACGACTTCGCCATCTACTCGGTCGCCTCCGCGCTCGTCTTCCCCAAGATCTTCTTCCCCACGAACGACGAAACCACGGGCCTCCTGTTGTCCTTCTCGGCCTTCGCGGTGGGTTACCTCGCCCGGCCCATTGGCGGGGTTGTCTTCGGCCGGCTCGGGGACAAGATCGGACGCAAGAACGTCCTGGTCATCACCCTCATCCTCATTGGCGCGGCCACGGTCCTTATCGGCGCCTTGCCGGACTACCACACCATCGGCATCGGGGCCACGATCATCCTGGTGCTCCTTCGCTTGGCCCAGGGCATCGGCGTCGGCGGCGAATGGGGCGGCGCTGTGTTGCTGTCCAGCGAGTACGCAAATCCCAACAAGCGCGGATTCTGGTCTTCCGCAGCCCAAATCGGTCCGCCCGCCGGCAACCTGCTGGCCAATGGCGCCCTGGCCGTCCTCGCCGCCGTCATGAGCAACGGCGCCTTCATTGCATGGGGTTGGCGCGTCGCCTTCCTCAGCTCGGCCATCCTGGTTGCCTTTGGCCTGGTCATCCGGCTCAAACTCGAGGAAACCCCGGTGTTCAAGGCCATCGAGGCCACCGGCGAACGGCCCAAGGCTCCCATCAAGGAAGTCCTCACCACCCAGTTCCGCCCCCTGCTCGCCGCCGCTTTGTGCCGGATTTGCCCAGACGTGTTGTACGCCTTGTTCACCGTCTTTGTCGCGGTCTACGCCACTAAGGAACTCGGCATGACCACCGGCAATGTCCTGGGCGCAGTCCTGGTGGGCTCGGCCTTCCAACTGTTCCTGATCCCGGCCGCGGGAGCCGTCACGGACCGTTTCAACCGCCGGCTCGTCTACGGCATCACCGCCGCGGCCACAGCCGTGTACATTCCGTTGTTCTTCCTCATGATCCAGTCCCGTTCCGTCCTGGTGCTGACTGTCGGCGTCGTGATCGGCCTCGGACTGCACGCCTTCATGTACGGACCACAGGCGGCTTTCATCACCGAACAGTTCCCGGCCCGGCTCCGCTATGCCGGCAGTTCCCTCGCCTACACGGTGGCGGGCGTCGTGGGTGGAGCGGTGGCACCGTTGATCTTCACGGCCCTCTACGCCGCTACCGGAAACTGGATCTTGATCGCCGCATACTTGCTCGTCACCGCCGTGGTCACCATCATCGGCCTCGCCTTGGGCCGGGATCCCGAGCCGGACGAGGACCTTCGCCTGCTTGCGGAAGCCAGCGCCTAAGCAGCCCGACGCCCCGCAACCGGAACGCCCCGGCTGGCCCCCGCCGTCGTACTCTTTCCTGAAACGCCCCTTAAGATCAGTCTTGAGGGGCGTTTCTGCGCCCGATCGCCAGGGAGGACCGCATGAGCCAGACCATCCGTGAAGCAACCGCGGACGACGCCGGACGGCTGGCGGAGCTTGCCGCCGTCACCTTTCCGCTCGCCTGCCCGCCGGGCTCCTCGCCCGAAGACATCGCCGCGCACCTGCGCAGGACGCTCAGTGCGGAGAAGTTCACGGAATACCTTGCCGATCCGGACATCACCATCCTGGCCATCGACGCCGCCGGGGAACTCCGCGGCTACAGCATGCTCGTGGCCCGACCCACGAGCGATACCGACGTCGCTACGGCCCTGACGCACACCCCCTCCACGGAACTGAGCAAGTGCTATGTGCATCCGGAACACCACGGCCTGGGCGCTGCCGCGGAGCTCATGAAGGCCACCTTGGACCGCGCTGCCGGCTCAGGTGCGGCCGGGGTGTGGCTAGGCGTCAACAGCCAGAACGCCAAAGCCATCCGCTTCTATGAGAAGAGCGGGTTCACGAAGGTCGGGACCAAGTCGTTCCGCCTGGGCGATACGGTGGAACACGATTTCGTGATGGAGCGGATGGTCTAGGACACCTGGGACCCCTGAGCCGCCCGGCCTGCGACGCGCAAAATTCCCAGCGACGCGCAAACAGTTTCACGCGGCCGGAATTCGCGTAGTGCCTGCCTGTATCTGCGTCGCACACCATTTAGCGCGTCGTGAACGCGCAGGCTGTGACCAGCCCAACAGGCCATTCCGGGAATGCCCGGCCCCCGCTTCCGGTTGTCGCCACCATGAAGATTGAGATCTGGTCAGACGTCGCTTGCCCGTGGTGCTACATCGGAAAGCGTCGGTTCGAAAGGGCCCTCGCCGAATTCCCGCACCGCGATTCGGTCGAGATCCAGTGGCGCAGCTACCAGTTGGATCCGAGCATCCCGGAGCACTACGACGGCACGGAGCTCGATTACCTGAGCAAGCGCAAGGGCATGAACCCAGGGCAGGTCAGCCAGATGTTCGAGCACGTGGCGTTGCAGGCAAAGGGCGAGGGCCTCAACTACCGCTTCGACGACGTCGTGGTGGCCAACAGCTTCACGGCACACCGCCTCATTCACTTGGCGGCGGCTCACGGCAAGCAGGACGAAGCCAAGGAACTGCTCCTGAGCGGCCATTTCGAACACGGCAAGGACATCGGAAGCCAGGAATACCTGGCCGAACTCGGCGGCGACTTGGGCCTGCCGGAAGCCGAAATCGCAGAGTTGTTCAGCACCGACAAGTACGCGGAGGACGTCCGCGGCGACATCGCCGAAGCCCGGATGATCGGCGTCACTGGCGTGCCGTTCTTCGTCATCGACCGCAAGTACGGACTCTCCGGAGCCCAGCCCTCGGAGGTCTTCACCCAGGCCCTCACACAGGCATGGCAGGAAGCGAATCCCCTGGTCGCCCGCCGGGCGAAGCCTGCGGCCCGGACGGCTGCGCGATCTAGGATCCCCCGCGCGAGCTGGCAGCAGATGACCTGTGCACGCGGGCAAAGTCAATTGGTCGTAGCAACGCGGGGGTTTATGCCGCGTGTAGCAGCTGGTTCAGCCGGTTGGCTGGGGTTTGTAGGTTGAGGGTGGGCCGTGGGCGGCGGTTGAGTTTCGCAGCGACCCGGCGGAGATCCTCCGGGGTGTGAGCGGAGAGGTCCGAGCCTTTCTCGAACCAGAATCTCAGGAGCCGGTTGGTGTTCTCGTTGGTCCCGCGCTGCCAGGGCGAGTGCGGGTCGCAGAAGTAAAGCGTGGCGTCGAGCGCGGTTTGGATCCGCGCGTAGTCGGCCAGTTCCGTGCCGCGGTCCCAGGTGATCGACCGTCGCAGGTGGTCCGGGAGGCTGCCCATCTCCCGGATCATCGCGGCAGCGACGGTCTCGGCGCTGTGGTCCCCGGGGAGGTGGAGCAGGATCGTGAACCGGGTCGAGCGCTCCACAAGGGTGCCGATCGCGGTCCCGCCGGAGCCGATGATGTAGGGTCGGGCCGGGGCGCGGTGCCGGGATTGCTCCCGGCCCGTTTCCCCGACCCGCCCTCCGCACCGGACATGCGACTCTCATCGCATCCGGCGCTCCACGGATAGCCACTCCTCAGGCGGCGCTGGCCCACGGTGTCGGGATGTTTGATGCTCGCCACCGGTACCGTGTGATGGGTATCGTCGCGGTGTCGAACATCGTGATCCCGTTGACCTCTGGCTGGTTTCCGGGCCTTCCGGTCAGGAAACGCCGGTAGAGGTCCCGCCATGTGATTCCCGGATGTCGTTTGCGGATCCATTGGGTGACCCGATGCCACGTAAACGCATCAAGATAACCAAAGGTCGCTTTAGAGACCCCGTGGCGGAAATAGTTGCACCATCCCCGCAGGACCGGGTTGAGCCGGCCCAGCAGATCCGCCAAGCCATGGTGTTCTGATCGACGTGTCAGCGCCCGCACTTTCCCGAGAATCGATAGCAACGATTTCTTGGACGGGTAGGTGTAGACGCTCATTTTGGTTGTTCCTTTCCTTCGCCGCCGCTGGATGCGGAAACCAAGAAAGTCGAACCCCTCATCCAGATGGCAAACCCGGGACTTGGCAACGGAAATCTTCAACCCCAGCGGGGCGATAACCTCCGCGACTTCGTCCCAGAGCGCGTCTGCGTGGGCCTTGGTACCAGCCACCATGATCACGAAGTCATCCGCATAACGGATGATCCGATAGGTGGCCCCGCCCCGCTTCCGGTGTGCTTCCCTGCGGTACGGGCTGCCATGGGCTTCCCATTTAGCGCAGAAATGCCCGTCCAGCACCGACAACGCGATGTTGGCCAGAAGCGGTGAGACGATACCGCCCTGCGGGGTGCCGGTATCGGATTCCCTGACCTTCCCGTCACCGGACATCACGCCCGCCTTCAGGAAACGACTGATCAGGGACAGGACCCTTTTATCGGCGATACGCTTGCGCACCTGCTCCATCACCGCAGAATGCTTCAGCTCGTCGAAACACGCCTGGATATCGGCCTCAAACACCCAGTGATAGTTACGGGTGCCCATGGCGTGTATCTCAGCGATCGCGTCCTGGGCCCGACGTCTGGGGCGGAAGCCGTAACTTACCGACTTGAAATCCGCCTCGAATATCGGTTCCAACACCAATGCCAAGGCTGCTTGCACCACCCGGTCCACCCCGGTGGGGATACCGAGTCTGCGCAGTTTGCTGCTGCCCGGTTTCGGGATCAGACGCTCCCGTACCGGCAACGGGGCAAACGTGCGGGACTTCAACTGCTCCCGTACCTGCCCCAGAAACTCCACAACCTCGGCCCCCTCGGCGATAAGCGCCGGGATGCGCCGGTCAACACCGGCGGTGCGTGCACCCTTGTTCCCCCTGACCCGGCCCCACGCAACGGTGAGGAAATCCGGGTCGCAGACGAGGTTAAACACATCGTCAAAAAGGCGGTCGGGATCTTTGACCGCCCAGTGGTGCAGTTTCGTCTGCATCGCGCGTACCCGCACGGCCGCCCCCTCAGGGGAAGGCCATATCAGTTCACCGGTATTCACCAGTGCCTCCGTTCCTGCAGTAGCTACTGCGTCATATCCGCTGGGGTCCTTCGCCATGTGCGGGGCTTTCCCCCGCTCGGACTACTACGACCCCTCCGCCCCACCGTGCCGCCGTCGACGGACAACGCATCAACCCGGACCTTGCCGTCTCTGGCCGAGACGCCGAAGCCGGGAGCCGCACGGTGGTTCCCACGTTCACTGTCAACCGATTGGCGGGTTAGGTGCCCAGCTATGCCCCTGCGATATCGCCACGGCTACGCCGCAGGCCTTCACCGTGGCCTCCACTGCCAACGACCTTAACCAACAGCGGAGTTTCCAACACCCAGCGGGGTATCGGTGTGCATCGCAGACCAGCCCATATCCACCGGATTTGAGCTGGCGGGAGACTTGAGAAGCTTTTAGCACTGGTTCCTCGCGTACACCTTCCCGCCTTGCTTGCCGGACCCGGACCATCCGGTAGTACTGGCCCGTCCCGGCGTTGTCGGGGCTGCTTGCCACCCTCACCGGCGTTTCCCGGTTCAGGCTGCCCCCAGCTTCGTCATGCTGCTGCGACAGCACAACGGCGAAGGTCTTCCACCTCCGCTCGGTAAAACAGCGCCTCGTGGCGCACGAGGTCACCTTCCCAATGCCCGGGGACGGCCCGGTCCTGGACCTCCGCCGGGCGCTCACTGATCTTGAACGCCTCCTTGTAGGGGCTGTTCTTGGTCCGGTCCGCGGCGTGGGGAACGCGCTGTTTCCGTTTCAGGCTGAGCTTTTCGGCCAGATCTGCCCGCAGGATCCCGCGGGATTGGACGTACAGCGCCTGGTAGATCGTCTCGTGGCTCACCTGCATAGTCTGGTCATCGGTGAAGTAGAACGCCAACATCGATGAAATCAGTTTCGGGCTCCACCCGTCGTCCATCCAGACCGCTATCAGCCGGCAGAGCGCTTCGTTCTCGACGAGCTTCAGGGGCTTCGGTCTGTGCCTGGCCTGATGGGCTTTTGTGTGCGCCACCGAGGCGTAATAGACCCCGTCCGCGCTCGTGTTGCGATTTACCTCCCGCCACACCACGGACTTGTCCCGACCGATCGCCTCACCGATCCTGGCGTAGCTCATTCCACTGCGCCTGCCCATCTGGATCATGCCCCGCTCAGCCAGGCTCAGCGCCCGCTCGTTGGGACCCTCAGCGGACGGTGCGGGATCCACAAGGCCGCCCGTATTGCTCGCATTCACAGTCATCTGGCCACATTGAGCCCACCAGTTCGTCCCGGTCCCATGCGAGGCCCCGACACGCCGGGAAGCAGCGATAACCGACAAACCACCACACACCAGATCAACGAACTCGGTACGCGCATTCGGAGGAAACAACTTGACCATGAAAACGCTCCATCAATCAGAGCGTTGCTACGACCATATGACTTTGCCGCGATTTTGAGGTCACCTGCTGCCAGCTCGCGCCACGCCCACGCAACTTTGCTGACAGATCCCTGTAAAGTGTCGGTATGCCTAGGATTACGGCCGCCACCAATGCGGCGCAGCGCGCTGAAACCCGACGCCGGGTCCTGACAGCTTTCGGTGAACTGCTCTTCACCCATGGCCTGCCCGGCTTGACCATGACCGACGTCGCCCGGCACGCCGGAGTCGGCCGGACCGCGGTGTACAACTACTACGCCGACATGGAACAGCTCCTCATCGCGTACGCCCTGGACGAGACTGAGCGGTTTTTGGGCGACCTGCGTGAATCGCTAGCCGCACTGCAGAACCCGGTGGACCGTCTGGCCCTCTACGTGCGCGCCCAAGTGGAAGACCTCAGCCGCCGGCACCTCCCGCCGGGTCCTGCGATGGCGGCCGTCCTCTCCCCCGCTTCCTTCGCGAAACTGGCAGACCACGTGGGCGAACTCAACCTGCTGCTCCAGGACATCCTGCGCGACGGTATCGCAACTGGCTACCTCCCGCCCACCGACGTCGGTCAGCTCGCCAGGCTCATCCACGGGACTCTTTCCTCGAGCGCGGCACGCGGAAAGAGCGCGAACGGAACGGAGCTTGACGAGCTTGAGGAGCGGCTGGTCCAGACCGTGCGGTTTATCCAGTTGGGCGCAGGAGCAAGGTTCGACGACGACGGCCGGCCCGCGCGCTTGGCCTGACCCGGCCGCGGGCTGGCCCTCTCCGCTGGAGGCCAACGCTAAGGCGTCGGCATCACAGGCAGCTTGGCGTTGTCCGCGATCCGCTGCTCAAGGCGGGGACAGCTGAGCTTGCCAGGGGTATTGTCCACGAGTTCCGGCGGCACGAGCGCCGAGAAGCCGGGCGCGAGGATAAGGTCCACGGAGGCATCCGTGCGTTGGTCTTGGAAGTAGTCGGTGCCCGCGATGTTCCTCTGGATGTTGAAAGCCGCCGCTTGGCCGCCCGATCCCGAAACAACCATGGCCGGGCCGTTGTAGCTGGTGGTGGAGTTATCGACGGTGCCAACGTTGTAGCCCCGTGCCTTCAACTGGTCCGCGACGTTCTTGGCCAGACCGGCCCTGCCGGCGGCGTTGTAGATATTCACGCTGATCTTGTTATTGGGCGTGTAGTCGAAAACAGTAGCGGGACATACCGCCGCCGGCGCCTGGCTTGCAACGGCGGAGGGAAATCGAATCACGCCGTTGATGACTGCCCAGGCGCCCACGAGTCCGGCAACCACCAGTCCGACCAGCAGCGCGAGCACGATCCCATGCAGGAGGCGGCGGCTGAACCACCCCGGGTTGCTCTCGGGTCCCGGAGCATCGGCAAAAGTTGCCCTAAGCTCCGGCCCTGTGACAACGCGATGCCCGTGCAGACTCGTCGGGTCTTTCTGACGACCGGGACGTTTCCGGCGCTTCCTCGGATCCGCATTTTCGGGCACTGCCACCTGCTCCTCCGGGATTGTTTCGTTAACCATCTATCACCAGGACCCGGGCGTGGATGGCCGTGCGCTGGTGGAGCGCGGTCCGGACAGCACGGTGGAGTCCGTCTTCGAGGTACAGCAGGCCTTGGTACTGCACCACATGCGGGAAAAGGTCGCCGAAGAACGTTGAATCCTCAGCCAACAGTGCTTCCAGGTCAAGCGTGCGTTTGGTGGTGACAAGTTCGTCGAGCCGGACAGGACGGGGCGGCAGCGAGGCCCAGTCCTTGGGCGTGGAAAAACCATGGTCGGGGTACGGGCGTCCCTCGCCCACAGCTTTGAATATCACTTTGCAAGCCTAAAGAAGTAAGGCCTCCAAGGGAACTTGTGAGAAGTCGGTCACCAAGGTTGTGGCCAAAAGGTAACCGTTGACGGGCGGTGCGCGCTGAAACGTTGCCGCCTCCCGCCGTCGGCCGTCACAGCGCTGCCGCCATCACGGCGGACTGACAGAATAGGATCATGACTGCTTCAATGCCAGGCACGCACCCGGCTGCTCCCGCCCTCGCACTCCTCCTCGACGTCGACGGCCCCGTCGCGAGTCCCGTGACGCGCGACGTGAAGCCGGAAATCATCGCCGACCTCGTGGGCTTGGCATCCGCAGGCATCCCCGTTATTTTCAACACCGGCCGCTCAGACGCTTTCATCCGCGAGCAGGTCATGGCACCCATGATCGCCGCCGGAATGCCTGCGGGAACGGTGGTCCACGCGATCTGCGAAAAGGGCGCTGTGTGGTTCAGCTACACCTCGGGCGGCCCGGGACCCATTCACGTGGACCATGACCTAGCTGTCCCGAAGGCCTACGGCGATGACGTCCGCCGCATGGTGGCAGAGGACTATGCGACGCACATGTTCTTCGATGAGACAAAGCGCGCCATGGTCTCGGTGGAACAGCATCTGGACGTTTCAAGCGACGACTACCTGGCCGAGCAGAAGCTCTTCGACGCCGATGCCTTGGAACTCATGGGCAGGCATGGGCTCTCCGCCGCGCTCCTGGACCACCACGCACCAGAGTCCGACGACGCCGCCGACTACCGCCTGGATCCCACCATCATCTCCACCGACATCGAGTCCATCCGGCTCGGCAAGGATCTCGGCGCGAGCCGCGCGGTGGAGCTCCTCGCCGCCCAGGGCATCACCCCGCAGGCCTGGCGGACAGTGGGCGATTCGCGCACGGACTACGCCATGGCGGATTGGCTCCACCACAATGACCACAGCGTCAAGCACGTCGACGTCCGGCCCGCCGACGGCGTGCCAAACAAGCCCTACGATGTTCTTACAGCCACAGACCTCGGCCTGGGCGACGACGTCATTCACGACGACGCCGGAGGCGCATTCCTGCGCAGTTGGCGCGAAGCCTTGGTGGGCTAGGTCCACCAAGCCCGCGCGAACCACAACCTTTCGGAGAAAAGCCATCACAGACATGGACCAGCAAGCAATCTACTTCGGTAGCCCCCCGTCCGACGACGATGCGGTCGTTCCCGAACCGACGTCGCCCGCAGTCGAGGCGCGCCTCAAGCACCGTCCCGACGTCGTCCGCCATCGCGGCCGCTACAGCTTGCTGAACCAGAACCGCACTCCGCAGCAGGTGATGGTCGAAGACCTTCTCGTGATCCGCGCCGCGCTGGACGCGGCGGGGCTGGACTTCATCCTGGTCCGCGGCAACGACCACCGGCCCGTGATCGCCGTCGATTGGAAGCTCCGGAAGAAACTGCGCCAGGCTTTGGTCTCGGCTTTCCGGAACGAGCCGTTTTACTCCATGGCCGTCGACGCGCGGAAGAAATCCACGTTGCTGGTGGCCGACGGCGAGCTCTCGAACAACCGGAAGGCCAGGATCTTCCGGCTCTTCCGTCCCCGCGTGGAACCCGGGGGCGGGCTGACATACGGTCCATCGCTGGGCGTGCAACTGGAACTGTGGGAGTTCGACGGCGAACAACTCGTGTTGCCGGTGGAGAACTCCCTGACCCGGCGGACCATGCTACGCCAGGACGCTGTCCGGGGCACGGTGGAACGCCACGGGCTGAGCTGGCCGACCATCGAGAACATGTTCGCGGACCACGCGAGCGACATCGACTTCGACGTCGACATCGTCTTTTCATGGGTGGACGGAAACGATCCCGCATACATCGCGGCCCGCCGCGAGCAGATGAAAGACGCTGTGGTGGGCGAGGGCGACGCGCACGAAGCCCGTTTCCGCCAGATCAACGAACTCAAATATGCCCTGCGCTCCGTGTACATGTATGCGCCCTGGATTCGCCGGATCTACATCGCCACGGACTCTCCCGCGCCGGAGTGGCTGGCAGAGCACCCGAGCGTCAGGATCATGCGCAGCGTGGAGTTCTTCAAGGACCCCACAGTGCTGCCCACCCACAATTCCCAGGCCGTGGAATCCCAGTTGCACCACATTGATGGCCTCTCCGAGCATTTCCTGTATTCCAACGACGACATGTTCTTCGGCCGACCCGTAGCACCGGACATGTTCTTCACTCCCGGCGGAATCACCAAGTTCATCGAAGCCTCCACCCGGATCGGACTGGGAGAGAACGACGCCGAGCGCAGCGGCTTCGAGAACGCGGCCCGCGTCAACAGGAAGCTTCTCTGGGAACGGTTCGGACGCATCACCACGCGCCACTTGGAACACACTGCCGCGCCCCTCCGCCGCAGCGTAATCGCAGAGATGGAGCGGGAGTTTCCCGCCGAATTCGCCAAGACGGCGGCCAGCAGATTCCGTGCGGCGGACAACATCTCGGTGACCAACTCGTTTTACCACTACTACTCGTTGCTCACCGGCCGGGCAGTGACGCAGACGGCAGCCAAGGTCAGGTATGTGGACACAACCCTGTGGTCCGGGCTGCACTACCTGCCCACTTTGCTCGCCAAACGCAATGTGGACTTCTTCTGCCTCAACGATGGCAGCTTCCCCGAGGTGGCTGCCGACGAAAGGGCCGGACTCGTGACGGACTTCATGGAGAAGTACTTCCCGGTCAAGGCGCCGTGGGAGAAGTAAAGTAGCTGTGAATCTCCGCACCCGATCAACGAACAGACATGTCTATTGAACCCCCTCAGCCTTCCCCCTTGGTTCCTACGCTTTCTCGCAATATTCGCCATTCTTGGGCTCCTCACCTCGATCTGGGCACTGGCAAGCCCCCTTATGTCCGTGCCGGACGAGCCAGCTCACACCGTGAAGGCAGGGGCCGTTGTTCGAGGGCAGTTGCGAGGGGAACCTGGCGCGAATCAAGGTGATCGGGCCCAGGTGCTCGTCCCTGCGTTCGTGGGAACGGTGGATGGACTCCAAACTTGCTTCGCTTGGAATCCGGCGGTGTCCGCCGGTTGCAGCCCTACGCTGTCAGATGACGTCTCAGAGCTGAAGGCATACACCAGCGCGGGAAACTACAACCCGATGTACTACGCGGTGGCTGGGCTTCCGAGCCTGTTCCTTACCGGCGCCAAGGCCATCTACGCCATGCGGATCGTTGGCGGTCTTCTCAGCGTTGCCTTCCTTGCTGTTGCCCTGACTGCTTTGGCGAGCCTTCAACGCTGGAAACTGCCATTGTTTGTCGGGTCGATAGCCGTGACCCCCATGGTTTTGTTCCTGTCCGGAGGGGTGAACCCCAATTCACTGGAAATCGCCGCGTCGATGGCTGTGTTCAGCGCACTGTGTTTGTCGTGGGAGAGAATCGCCTCCGGCGCTCATTGGCGGCTACCCCTTGCCGCTGCGGCGATTTCAGCTGCTGTCCTGGCCAACACCCGGGCTGCCTCACTTCTTTGGCTCGCCTTGGCCGTGGCGGCGTCACTCTTGATGTTCGGGCTTCGTCCGCTCGTTTCCGTGTTGCGTCTGCGATTTGTGCAGGCGATGGCATTCGTGGTCGCCGTCGCGTGCGGGCTCGCCGTGCTTTGGCTCAAGAGCGCGGATAGCCTGCAAAGCCTCATGGGCGCGGGGATCGACACATCACCGGCCCGGATCGCCGTGATCATGCTGGACAAGACGTTCGATTTCGCGGCCGGTTACGTGTCCTACCTTGGTTGGCTGGATACTTTGGGGCCAAGCGGGGTGCTCACCGTCTGGGCGGCGCTGATCATCGGGGCGATCGTGGCAGCATTGTCCGTGCCCAGCCGTTCAGCGCGGCTGACCATCGCTTTCCTGGTGGCTGCGATCATCGTCCTCCCTCCGGTGCTGCAGATTCCCCTTGCGAAGGAGGTAGGAATTATCTGGCAGGGTCGGTACATCCTGGCGCTTGTGGCCGTGATGATCACTGCGTGCGGGGTTGCAATGCGCTCTTTCGATATCGACTTCAGCCGCTCAGGACGACGGGCGCTATCGGTAGTGCTCGCTATCCTGGTATTTGGCCATTTCTACAGCTTTATCTATGGAATGCGCCGGTACGTCATTGGTCTCCATGACGAGTCCAACTGGCGGGACATGCTGACGGCGCCCCAGTGGCAGCCGCCGCTTGGATGGATTCCCCTTACTGTGGCCTACCTGGCTGTCTTGTTCGTGGGAGCCGTTCTTCTTTACCGCACCATGACGGCCCGGAATCCAGTAAGCCCGGCGCCGAGCACCACGCCAATGGAAGTCCGGGCATCGAACGTGTAGAGACCAGCTGCCCCTAGCGTCGGGTCATCTCCGGATGCTTCGCATCGGCCATGGAACCGCGTTCGTGCGTGGCTCGCTGGGGAATCCGGATGCCTGCTTGGGCGAGCCGCCGCCTCGTAGCTTCCGGGCTGACGTACTCACCGACAGTAGGCGATTTGCCCAGCGGCACCACCGAATGAACGATCGTCTGCTCGTAAACGTGGACCAGGTTGAATGCCTGGGCACCGTCCCGGCCTCGGGTGCCGCCCTGCGGAACATTGAGGTCCTGCGTGTAGCAGCTCGCGGAAGCCACCGATACCGGGACGCCCGCGAACATGGCCATGGTGGAGTAGTGCAGGTGGCCGCCCAGGATGGAACGGATATCCGAATTGCGTACGACGTCGGCCAGTGCCGCTTGGCCGCGCAGCTCCACCAGGATGGATAGGTCGAGGACGCTCGGGACCGGAGGGTGGTGGAGGGCAAGGATCGTTCCGTCCGGGGCCGGCGTCGCGAGCTCCGATTCCAACCAGTCGAGCTGGCTCTGGCTCAGCTCACCGTGATGGAAGCCGGGCACGGAGGTATCCAGCGTGATGATCCGCAGCCCGTTGACGAAGTAGCTGTGATCCACCGGAGCGTCATTGTCGCTCTGGTCGAAGAGGCCAGCACGGAAATTCGCCCGGTCGTCGTGGTTTCCCATCGCCCAGATCACCCGCGCTCCCATCTCTCGACAGGCAGGCTCGACGATCGACCGGAGTTTGGCGTAGGCGCCCGGCTCACCCTGATCGGCGAGGTCACCGGTGAAGATCACGGCGTCGGGACGGACCTTTGACGCGTGTACTTCCGAAAAGAGTTGCCTGAGATGGGCTTCGCTGTCGACGGCGCCGTAGAGGGGTTCCGGCCCTCCCAACAGATGGGAGTCGCTAAGGTGCAGAAGTACGTGTCCTGGCCGCGGGTGCTCGGCCTCGATGAGCTCCATTACTACCTTCGGGTCGGTAGGAGACGGCGCCTCCAGTGTCTGCCCCAATAAACCCAATCCAACCAGACAAAAGGCTAACGCAGGGTAACTTACCGTCGGAATGTTGGAAAATTACTGGGGCTCCCCTCCGATCCCCGCTCACTTTTAGGGCGATTTTCGACGACGCTCGCTCACCTTTAGCCGCATTCCACCCGACGCTCGCTCACCAAAAATGAGCGAGCGTCCGCCCAAAAGACCACATAGGTGAGCGGGCGTCCGCCCAAAAGACCACATAGGTGAGCGGGCGTCCGCCCAAAAGACCACATAGGTGAGCGGGCGTCGGTGTTTTGGCGCCGGTTGGAAGCGAGCTCCAAAACAGACCCCCTTGACTCGAACATGTGCCTCCCCTCACAATAAGCGAATGGCTTTCACTAAAGAAGAGGCGGCGCTCGTGCCGTCCGCGACCGTCAGCGTTGACGGCGGATTGAAGAAGAACGCAATCGGCACACGCGACATTGTGTTCATGTTGGTGTCAGCGGCCGCTCCGCTGACCATCGTCGTCGGCATCGCCCCGCTCGCCCTCGCTGTGGGCGGCGTCGGTGCGCCCGCCATCTACATTGCCGCGGCTATCGGCCTGGGCCTGTTCGCCATCGGTTTCATGGCGCTCACCCGCCATGTCCGGTCCTACAGCGGCTTTTATGGCTACATCTCGAAAACCCTCGGCCGCGTGGTTGGCCTCGGCTCCGGCCTCACCGCCTGGATGAGCTACAACGGCTTGCAAATCGGCCTCTATGGACTGCTGGGGATCCAAGCCAACCTCGCTGTGAAGTCCTTCACCGGCGTGGAACTTCCCTGGTGGCTCTACGCGATCGTGTCGATCGGAGCCGTCTGGTACTTGGGCTGGCGCGGGATCGACGTAGGCGCCAGGGTCCTCGCGGTCCTGCTCACCCTCGAAACCGCGATCGTCGCCATCGTCGCCGCGTTCGTCCTGGCCCAGGGCGGCGCACACGGCATCAGTTTTGAATCATTCAGCCCGCAGGCCATCTTCTCCCCGCAGTTCGCCGCCGTCCTGGGCCTGGGTTTCTCCGCCTTCATGGGATTTGAATCCGGAGCCCTTTACCGGGAAGAGGCCCGCGACCCGGACCGCAGTGTCCCCCGTGCCACCTATATCTCCATCGCCTTCATCGGCGCGTTCTACGCCTTCGCCGTCTGGATCATCGTCCAGGCCTTCGGAGCGGACGCCGTCCAGGCCTTTGCCGCCGGCCACCTCGACGCCGGAGACACCGCCTACATAGCAGCGGGCAACTTCGCGGGCGGCTGGTGCGTGAACCTCATGAGCGTGTTGATCGTTACCAGCATCTTCGCGGCCCAGCTCTCCTTCCACAACACCATCAACCGCTACACGTTGTCCTTGAGCCGCGAGGGCATCTTCCCGAAGCGCTCGGGCCGGATCAGCCCTCGATATCGCACGCCGTCCGTGGCCGGCTTCGACCAGACCCTCCTCGCGCTCGCCCTCGTGATCGGCGCGGCCCTCTTCCAGCTGGACCCCTTCACCCAGTTCCTGATCTGGACGAACACCCCGGGAGTGATCGGCGTCCTCCTCCTGCAGGCACTCACCGGCGTCGGGGTCGTGGTCTTCTTCGCGCGACTCAAGGACCATGGCCTTCGCTGGTACGTCGCGCCTTCTGCCGTGGCAGCCACGATCATCATGTGCGTAGTCATCTACCTGATGGCCAACAATGCCCAACTGATCACCGGCCTTCCGGCCGGGGACCCCGTCAACACGACGCTCCTCGTTTTCGCCCCGCTTTTGTTTGCTGCCGGAACCGTACTGGCCCTCGTGCTGCGCAAGGTCAACCCGGCCGCATACCGGCGGATCGGACACGCCGAGTGATCCCGGAGCCTAGTCTTGAGGGATGCAGACTCCGAGCAAAACCAGCCAGCTAGGACGGCCCCGGACACCGAGGCTCTCACGGAAGGCGATCGGCCGCGCGGCACTTGAGATGTTCGAAAAGGAAGAGAGCCTCTCGATCCCTCGGCTCGCGGAACGCCTGGGCGTCAGGCAGTCATCTTTCTACAAGCACGTCACGGGTCGGCAGGAGATCATCGAACTGGCCCGTGGCGCGCTCGTAGACAGAGCTCCGATGCCCGAGTTGCCGTCCGGCAGCCTCGACGACGTCATCCGCGAGATCTTCGACTCCCTCCGCAAGGCGTACAGCCTGGTACCGGCGCTCCTTCCCCTCCTGCTCACGCAGCCGGTGTCGCACCCGGCAGCCTTGGAGCGCTACGACCAGTACGTCGAAGCGTTTGAGATCGCGGGGGCGCCACGGCACCTCATCATTCCGGCACTGGAAACCCTCGACAGCGCAGCGATCGGCGCGAGCCTCGACGCAATGACGATGGAATCCGCATGGAGCATCAACGAAGAGGAAGAAGGCACTTATCCCCATCTGTTCGCGGCAAAGAAGGCCGTGGCAGAGCACCCTGTGGACCGCTTCGCATTCCTGGCCGATGTCCTCTCGGCAGGATTGAAGGCAGCCATCGACGACGACTGATCCTCACCGGGCCGGCGTCGGAACCCGAACACAACAAGGAGTTATATCTTGACCACGCCCGAGCCCATCGATCTCGTCATCTTCTCGTCCAGCATCCTCCACGGTGAGGCGCTGACTGAGACCGCCGGTTTCGTCGCCGTCTCGAATGGGAGGATTGCGCACGTCGGCCGCACCGACGGCGAGCAGACAGCCAACGCCGCCGCCGAATGGACGGCACGAGCCAAACAGGTGATCGACGTCGGCGAGGCAACAGTCTGCCCCGGCCTGATCGACGCCCACATCCATCCCATCCACGGCGCGGAAATCGCCCGCGGCCTTGACCTGGGCGGGATCACCGAGCTCGACGACGTCCGCGCCGCCCTCGTGCGATATGCCGCTTCCACACCGCACGCCGTCGGCTCCGATTGGTTGTTCGCTTGGGGCCTCGACCCTGTCATTTTCGGGGATGCGGGTTTCAACAACTCCCTCTTCGACGGCATCCTCGACGACGAACTCGTGTTCATCACCCTGTTCGACGGCCACGCCTCGCTCGTCTCCGACGCCGCCCTCAAGCTCGCCGGGGTCACCGGAGCGGAGAAACTGCCGAGCACGGGCTATGTCGGCGTCGACCAGCTCGGCAAGCCCAACGGCATGCTCTACGAAATGGCCGCCCAGGAGCTCGTCCGCGGCGTCCTTCCCGAGCTCTCCTTCGAGCAGCGCGTCGACGGGCTGGAGAAACTCCTGCGTTCCATGGCCGAATCCGGGCTGGTGGCGGGCCAGATGCTGGACTTCGGCGCCCCGGACACCTTGGAGGTGCTGGAGGCCTTGGAGCGCCGAGGCGAGCTCGCCATCCGGCTGCGGATCTCCCCGTGGGTCATGCCCGGCGCCACGGAGGAAGACCTGAGGGCTATGCTCGCGATGCAGGGCAGGCACGGAAGGCGCTGGCACGTTCACGGCATCAAGCTCATGATGGATGGAACCATCGACAACGGCACGGCGTGGCTCTTTGAGCCCGACGCCCACGGAGAATCCCTCCACCCGCTCTGGCACGATCCTGAAGCCCTCGCCGCGGCCATGAAGTTCTTCCACGACCACCGGATCCCCACCACGACGCACGCCATCGGCGATCAGGCGGTGTCCTTCGTCGCCCGGACCATCGGGGCCCTTCCCAAGAACGGCACGGTCCACCGGATCGAGCACATCGAGTCCATCCCGGATTCGGTGTTGGCGGAAATCATCAATGCGGGCGCCGCTACCAGCCTGCAGCCGACTCATTGCGCCCTCTACAGCCGAGCCGACCACACGGACAATTGGTCCCGCAGGCTTGGCAGCGAACGGGCCAACCACGCGTGGCGGACCCGCGATCTCCGCGACGCCGGAGCGATCGTCGCGCTCGGATCGGACTGGCCCATCGCTCCCTTCGACCCGCGGGCGATCATCGCCTCAGCGCAGACGCGCCGCCCGGCCGGCCGGCCCGACGTCGAACCCGTCCAACCCCTGCAGGCGCTGTCCGCGCGTGCCGCGCTCGAAGGTTACACGAGCCAATATTGGAGGTCTGTCGGTGAAGAGGGCGGAATCGTAGAGATCGGGGCACGCGCCGATCTGACCGTGGTCCGGCACAATCCTTTGACCACCGCGCCGGACGAATTCGCGCAGACGCCGGTGATCCTGACCGTTGTTGACGGTGAAATCGTTGTCGACGGCCGTCAGGTGCTTACGGCGGGAGTCACTCTGGACTCCGTCCAGGGAGCCTAGGCGAGGGCCTCTTCGAGTGCCTCGATGAGCTCTTGGGAATCGGGCTCGACGGCGGACGGGAAGCGGGCGAGCACCGCGCCTTCGCGGCTCACGAGGAACTTTTCGAAGTTCCACTTCACCTTCTGCGGTTTGGAGCCGTCGTCCGTCCGGGTCAGCTCGGCGTACAGGGGGTGCTGTTGTTTGCCGCGGACCTTGGCCTTGCTCGCGAGCGGGAACGAGACGCCGAAATTGCGCTGGCAGAAGTCCGCGATCTCGGCGTCCGAACCCTGTTCCTGGCCGGCGAACTGGTTGCACGGCACGCCCAGAATCTCGAATCCACGGTCACGGTATTTGCCGTAGAGCTCCTCCAGTCCCGAGTACTGGCGCGTGAACCCACACTTCGAAGCCACGTTGACAACCAGTACGGCTTTGCCCTCGAAATGCCCGAAGTCGGCCTGGGAGCCGTCGTTGAACGTCAGGGGGATGCTGTAGAGCGGGGACATTGAATCGCTTCCTTACCACGGGGAACCTTGGCAAACTGCCGCCTTCGAGTCTACGCGCGGCAGCTCGCTTGGACAGGCTACAAGGAATGCGACGACTTACGGCTTGGGGGACGCGGTTTTGGTAGTTGCCGTGACCGACGGCGTGGGCTGGGTGGGTGCCGGCGGCGTGGGCACGGACTGGGTCACGCTCGGCACCGGAACGGGAAGGCTCGACGTCGGCGCCACCGGCGGCGGTACGGTCACGGTAGGCGGGACTACCGTTGCCGGCCCCTGCGTCGCCGTGGGCGGTTGCGTCCCGGTAGGAGCCTGCGTCAAGGTAGGGCTCGGGGTGCCGCTCGGTGTCTTGCTTGGCGTGGGAGTGCCGCTCGGAGTCGGTGTTGGCGTCGCGGTCGGGGTGCCAGTCGGCGTCCCGGTCGGGCTCGGCGTCGGGCTCGGAGTCGGCGTCCCGGTGGGTGACGCTGTCGGGCTCGGCGTCGGGCTCGTAGCCGGCGTCCCGGTCGGTGACCCCGTCGGGCTGCCGCTGGGTGACGCCGTCGGTGTCGCGGTCGGCACAACCTTCGCTTCCTGCACCCCGCCGGTCACCGCTTCCCTTGAGGGTACGGCTCCCGGGTCGGTCGGCACGGCCCCGGGGATGGACCAGACAGACCCGGCCGAGGTCGCGGTGGCGGAACCTGGCTGGTAGCTGACCATCGGGATGTCGCCGAGGGGATCCACCTGCTTGGTGGGCAGGAACGTCCAGTTCATCGGGTTGGTATAGACACCGTTGAGGATCGTCTCGAAGTGCAAGTGGCAACCGGTCGAGGAACCCGTGGTTCCCACCCTGGCAATGACTTCGCCTACACGGACCGATTGCCCCTTGGTCACTGCAATGCCCTGCAGGTGGTTATACGTGGTGACAAGGCCGTTGCCGTGATCGATTTCCACGCGATTGCCGCCGCCCCAGGGGTGCCAACCCACGGCCCGGACCACGCCGGAGTCGGCTGCGTAGACCAGCGTGCCGCAAGCCGCGGCGAAATCCTGGCCCCAGTGGAACTCGCCCGGCAATCCGGTGAACGGATCGATCCTCAACCCGAAGGGAGAGCTCGGAAGCAGCATTTCGAGCGGCGCGTAGAGTTTCCCGGCAGGCGGCCGGTCGAGGGAACTCGACGAGACATTGAGAGTGCCAACGCCGTTCTTATCGAGGGTTTGGACCGGGGAGCGTTCAAAAGACACCGTGGCTTTGTCACCTGCCTGGACCGGGGCCGACGGCGGGCTTGGGGGCACGGTCTCCTGGGCGCTCGAGGTGGCACCATCGGTGGGCAGCATTCCGGGTTCGACTTGGCCAGTGGCCAGGGATCCATCGCTTGCCGCTCCGCCCAAACCCGGGCCCTGGAAACCGAAAGCGAGGATTACCACGACAGCGAGGAAGCACGCCGAAAGGACCCGGCCGAATTTTCTTGTGAGCACCAGGTCGACGACCTGGCCAGACTCATGATGCTTTCCCACAGCGGCTCCTGAGACGGGCGCTCATCCCCAGTACGGGCGCGCTTGTCCCATTGTGGCCGTTGCGAAATCGAATGGGAACACTCGACTTCATACTTGGCCGGTCCGCGAAACACTCGCCGGACCGTGGCGGGCTACTCGCCGAGGTTCTCTTTAAGCAGGGCGCGGTGCTCGACGGCGGCATCCGAATGCAGCGTGCGCCCGGCGTCGGTCAGTTCGAGGTACAGCGAGCGGCGGTCATCTGTGCAGGTCACGCGGGACACGAGTCCGGCTTTCTCCAAGCGGTCAACAACCTTGGAGACAGCGCTCTGGGTCATGGGAGTCCGCTCGCCCAGCGCCTTCATTCGGCAGGCAGAGTCAACGCTTTCGGCAACAAGATCGAGGATTTCGAACTCGTTCAGGCCGATGTCGAACTTGGCTTCGAGGGCGCGGTCGATCGCGGCCGCGGTGCGGAAGTACGAGTTCTGGATGCTGCGCCATTGCTCAACCAGCTGGCGATCCTGCGTTGTTGCCATGGCCCGATTCTAGTCGAAACCCCAAATAAAGTCCACGTCATAAGATTCCTAGTCATATTCCTTGTCATTGAATGACGCGTCATATAGATTGATCTGCATGACTTCACCAAGCACCCTCACTAGATCTGCCGAGCAGCTCCATACAGCCGTCCGCTGGACCCGGGCCCAGTGGCTGCTGCTGATGGTGGTGTGCACCGTTCTGGCCCTCGACGGCCTGGACGTTTCCATGGTGGGCGTAGCCCTTCCCTCCATCGGCCACGAACTCCACCTCGGAACCGATTCCCTGCAGTGGATCGTTTCCGCCTACGTCCTGGGGTACGGGAGCCTGTTGCTCCTGGGCGGGCGGCTCGCCGACCTGCTGGGCCGGCGTCGGATCTTCCTGATCGCCTTGACCGTGTTCGCTGCGGCTTCGCTCCTCGGCGGCCTCGTGAACGATCCCACCCTCTTGATCGCAACGCGCTTCGTCAAGGGCCTGGCCGCGGCATTCACTGCCCCCACCGGGTTCTCCATCATCACTACCAACTTCGCCGAAGGCCGCGAGCGCAACAAGGCGCTGTCCATCTTCACCACTTTCGGCGCGAGCGGCTTTTCGCTCGGGCTGGTGGTTGGCGGGCTCATGACCAGTTTGAGCTGGCGCTGGACCTTCCTTGTATCGGTACCGATCGCCGTCGCCGTCGTGCTTCTCGGCATGTTGTTCATTCCCCGGGATAAGCCGTCCACGGAAGAAAGCGGCCACGACGTCTGGGGCGCGGTGACCCTCGCACTCGGCATGCTTGGCCTCGTGTACACCTTGGTTTCAGCGCCGGAGAAGGGCTGGGGATCTGTGGCAACAATCGCCGGATTCGCCATCTCTGCTGCCGTGCTGGCAACCTTCGCCGTCATCGAAAACCGCGTCAAGCACCCGCTTATCCGCTTCGGCATCCTGCGTGAAGGCTGGGTGGCCCGCGCCAACCTGAGTGCCGTTGGACTGTTCGGCTCCTACCTGAGCTTCCAGTTCATCCTCACCATGTACCTGCAGTCGGTGCTCGGCTGGTCTCCCCTGGGCATGGCGCTTGCCTTGCTTCCCACAGGGCTCCTGGTGGCAACGAGCGCACCCTTCGCGGACAGGTTCATCGAGAAATTCGGCGCCCCGAAGCTCATCCTCACCGGCCTGACCGCCATGGGACTGGGCTACGTCTTGTTCCTCCGCGTTGGAACGTCGCCCAACTACGTCCTGGACATCCTGCCCTCGGTCATCCTGCTGGGCATCGGTTTCGCTTTGGCCTTCCCGTCCATCAATGTCCAAGCCACCGCTGGAATCCGGGATTCGGAGCAGGGACTGGCCGCCGGACTCATCCAGACCAGCACGCAGGTTGGCGCGGCACTCGTCCTCGCCGTGACGACCGCCCTCGTCAGCGGGCATGACACCGGCGCAGGCGCAAACGGCCCTGTCAGCGCGGCGGCCATGCTCGATCAGTACCGGCCCGGCCTGGTCCTGAGCGCTGCGGTGGCGATTGCGGCCCTGCTCGTGGCAGCGTCCCCGGCGCGCCGTCGTCGGGCACTTGCCGAGCAGCCCGCAGCCTAAGCGGACTCGCGTGAAAGGTGCCGGCCGGCTCATTCCAGGGCGGGCCGGCACTTCTGCGTTAGCCCGGTACCGCTGCGTAAACAAGACGGCACCTTGCGCCAGCAGAATGAAGCGCAACAATGGACCATGGTCAACTTCCTGAAGAAGTGGCAAGCGGAACTGCGGATGACTTTTACGGGTCACCCGCAGTCCACGCCTGACTGGGTGCTGCGGCTTGCCGAGGGAAACGACCCCGGGTACCACCTTCCCGGATCGGCCGTCTGGGCCGTCCACGGTTCCATGTCCACGATCATCGCGGGAATCCGGGTGCTGCTCATGCAATCCCTGCATCCCGGCGCTTTGGCGGGAGTGTACGACCATTCAGGCTTCAAAAGGGATCCCCTCGGCCGCCTGGCAAATACCATCCGTTGGATCTTCACGGTGAGCTACGGCTCCATGGACGCAGCCCACACGGCAACCCACTTCGTGCGGCGGGTGCACGATTCCGTCAAGGGCAACTACGTTGACGCCCAGGGCCAAACCCGCGAGTACTCAGCAAACGATCCCGAGCTTCTCCGCTGGGTCCACGTTGCGTACGCGGATTCCTTCGTTGCGGCGCACCGGATCTGGGGCGGGGCGGTCCCCGGCGGCGCCGACGCCTACATCCGCGAATGGGCCCAGGCCGGCCGCCTCATGGGAGTCGAGGACCCTCCCTTGAGCCTCGCGGAAGTGACGGCGGAAATGGACCAGTGGTACGCCTCCGGACATCTCCGCGCGGACGAGCGGCTCAGGGAAACCATCGAATTCATCAGGTACCCCCCGTTGAAAGCGTCGCTGCAACCCGGTTACCGGATTCTGTTCGCCGCGGCCGTCGCCAGCCTGGAGCCCCGATATCGGGAATTGCTGGGGCTGGAAAAAGCCCGTATCGGCCCCATTCCGCTACCGTCGATTCTCGCCGCGCGGGTGGTGCTCGCTGTCGTGCGCCTGACGTTGGGCCGCAGTGGCCCCAGCGAGCAGGCCGCCCGGAAACGATTGCGGCGCCTGGGGTACGAGGCTTAGACGCAGAGGAGCCCGGCGGAACGGTGTGGCCGTTCCGCCGGGCTTCCTTGACGAATCGCTAGATCAGCGCGTCCGACAAGTGGTTCGGAGTGCCGAAGCGGTGCGCCGTGATGCTGATGGCCTGCTCGTGCAGGAACGGCAGCATCTCGATGCGTCCGGCCGGGGTCACCGTGCCGTGGTAGATCGCGACGTCGGGACGGCCGCTGGTCGCTGCGCTCAGCGCGCTGCTGTCCCCGCCGATCAGGCGGATACGGCCGCCGTTGATGCCTGCCGCGGAAGCCAGCCATTCGGCGTCGTTCTGGATGCGGGTGCCCACGCCGAGCCCCGCGAACGCTGCGATGACAGCTTCGGGAAGTTCGACGGCGGAGGACACCGTGAGCGCCGAACCCGCCACTGCACCGGCTGCCACGACGCGAAGCAAGTCCACGAGCTTCCCGCCCTCGGACAAGCGGATGGTCACGGGGATGGCCCGGTACCGGAAGACGTTGCGCTCGGCGCTCAGTCCGGAGACGTCCTTGCGGGTGCCGAATTCCGTGGCCCATGCCTCGGCGTCGCTGAAGAGCGCCTTCTGCAGGGCCTCCGCCTCGCTGGCTTCGACAAGCGAGCCTGCGGCCTTGGCGGCGGCCAGGATCGAAGCGGCCGCACCCTTGAGCGTGGCACCGCGCTTGGCGCGGGGCTCCGTAGGGAGCCAGCTACCCAGCCCCACCAGGTAGTTGGGTCCGCCGGCCTTGGTGCCGGCGCCCACGGCGGACTTCTTCCAGCCGCCGAACGGCTGCCGCTGGACGATTGCGCCCGTGATGCCGCGGTTCACGTAGAGGTTGCCGGCCTGGATGGTCTCCAGCCAGACGCCCATTTCACCGGAATCGAGCGAGTGCAGCCCGGCGGTGAGGCCGTATTCGATCTCGTTCTGGATTGCGATGGCTTCTTCCAAGGTGGACGCCGTCATGACGCCGAGGACCGGGCCGAAGAACTCGGTCAGGTGGAAGTAGGAGCCGCGCTTCACGCCGAACCGGATGCCCGGGGACCACAGACGGCCGGTCTCGTCCAGCTTCTCGGGCTTCACGGCCCAGGTCTCGCCCTCGCCGAGGGTGGTCAGCGCGTTGAGGAGCTTGCCGTTGGCCGGCTCGATGATCGGGCCCATCTGGGTGGTGGCCTCTTCCGGGTAGCCCACCTTGAGCGAGCGGGCGGCATCCACGAGTTGGTTGTGGAAGCGCTCGGACGTGGCTACGGAACCCACCAGGATCACCAGTGAAGCGGCGGAGCACTTCTGCCCTGCGTGCCCGAAAGCGGAGTACACAACGTCCTTGGCGGCAAGATCGAGGTCGGCGTGCGGGGTGACGATGATGGCGTTCTTGCCCGAGGTTTCCGCGAGCAGCGGGAGGTCCTGCCGGAAGGACCGGAAGAGCTCAGCGGTCTCGTAGCCGCCGGTGAGAATCACGCGGTCAACGCTGGGGTGCGAGACCAGCTGGGTGCCCAGCTCGCGTTCTTCGAGCTGCACGAGCGCCAGCACTTCGCGCGGCACGCCGGCCTCCCACAGGGCGTCCACCATGACGGAACCGGAGCGGCGGGCCTGCTTTGCGGGTTTGATCACGACGGCGGATCCCGCCGCGAGTGCCGCCAGCGTGGAGCCCGCGGGAATCGCCACCGGGAAGTTCCACGGCGGGGTCACAACGGTGAGCTTCGCTGGGACGAACCTGGCGCCGTCGACCGTTTCCAGGTCCTTGGCGCGCTCGGCGTAGTAGTGCGCGAAGTCGATTGCTTCGCTGACTTCGGGGTCGCCTTGTTCGATCGTCTTGCCGGTCTCGGAGGCCATAACCTCGAGAAGTTCGGCGCGGCGGGATTCCAGGATGTCGCCTGCGCGGTGCAGGATAGCTGCGCGCTCGGCGGCAGGCATGGCGCCCCAAGTTTTGCCGTGTTCCACTGCGGTGGCAATGATGCGTTCCAGTTCCTGCGGGTCGCTGACCTTGCTGGCTTCAACGATCGCGTTTCCGGCAGTGGAGCCCGGGATGCGGTCGAGGATGGCACGGCCCCAGGCCCGGTTGGCGGGCAGGGCAGGATCGGTGTCCGGAGTGTTGGCGAAGCCCTGGCTTGGCATGGCGGCCGCGGGCTTGTTGCGGTCCTGCGTGCGGTTGGGGGCCGGAACGGCGTCGTCCAATTCTGCGAGGGAGGCGAGGAAGCGCTGCTTCTCACGCTCGAACAGCGATTTGTTTTCGCTGAGTTCGAACACAGCGGACATGAAGTTGTCCTGGCTGGCGCCTTCTTCGAGGCGGCGGATCAGGTAGGCGATGGCAACGTCGAACTCGCCCGGGTGCACCACCGGCGTGTACAACAGGAGGCTGCCGACGTCCTTGCGGACGGCCGTGGCTTGGCCCGTGGCCATACCGAGGAGCATCTCGAACTCAATGCCCGCCGTAACGCCGCGCTCCTTCGCGAGCAGCCACGCAAACGCGATGTCGAAGAGGTTGTGGCCGGCGACGCCGATGCGGACCGCATCGATGTGTCCTGGAGTGAGCGCGTAGTTCAGGACGCGCTTGTAGTTGGTGTCCGAATCCTGCTTGGTGCCCCACGTAGCGAGCGGCCAGCCCTGGATGGACGCCTGGACCTGTTCCATAGGCAGGTTGGCGCCCTTGACGACGCGCACCTTGATCGGAGCGCCGCCATTTGCCCGGCGGGCCGCAGCCCATTCCTGCAGTTCCTGCATGGCCGACAGCGCGTCCGGGAGGTAGGCCTGCAGCACGATGCCGGCCTCAAGGTTCTTGAATTCGGGCTTGTCCAGGATCCGGGTGAACACGGCCATGGTCAGGCTGAGGTCCTTGTATTCCTCCATGTCCAGGTTGATGAACTTGGGCTTGGGGAACGATGCGGCCAGCTCGTAGAGCGGGGTGAGCTTCTCCACCACGTGGTCCACTGCTTCGTCGAAGGCCCACAGCGAGTGCGGGGCCACCGTGGAGGACTCCTTGATGGAGACGTAGTCGACGTCGTCACGGGCCAGGAGCTTGAGGGTCCCCTCGAGCCTGCGGCTGGCTTCGCGTTCGCCCAGGACGGCCTCGCCCAGCAGGTTCACGTTCAGGTGGACGCCGTTCTGCTTGATCTTGGCGATGGCCGGGCCAAGCTTGGCATCGGTGGCGTCCACGATCAGGTGGCCCACCATGTCGCGGAGGACTTTGCGTGCGATCGGGATGACCACCTGCGGCAGGACCGGAGCCATGACGCCGCCGGTGCGCACAGCAGCGCGCATGTACCAAGGCAGGAAGGCCGGGACCTTCGGGGCAAGCTTGGCCAGGTTGCGGCCGGCGACGGACAGATCCTCGGGGCGGATGACGCCGTCGACGAATCCCACCGTGAAGTCCAGGCCGTTCGGATCCTTCAGGACGCCGGCGAGGCGCTGTGCGGAAACGTCAACGGGTACCTTCGAGGCCTCGGTGAGCCAGTGTCGAACCAGTTGGATGGCTTCGTGGGCCAACTCCTGGAGGTGTCCGGATTCCGGGGTGGATTGTGTCCTGGCGTCGATGCTCGAATCCCGGGTTGGTGTGCTCATGCGCTTCATTCCTTTTGGTGCGGAGAGTGCTTTGTTTCCATCAGTATGGATCTACAATCAGATTAGGAAAAGCGATCTTTTCTGAAGAATATTCATTAGATTTCTCGACCCTTCTGGAGAGCCGAATGCTGGATGTCCGCAGGCTGCGCTTGCTGCACGAATTGAAGATCCGCGGAACGCTCGCAGAAGTGGCCGACGCCATGAAGTACAGCCCGTCCTCGGTGTCCCAGCAGTTGACCTTGTTGGAGAAGGAAGCGGGCGTGAAACTGCTGAGAAAATCCGGCCGACGGGTGCAGCTGACGCCGCAGGCCGAGATCCTCGTGGAACATGCGGCCGCTTTGCTGGCCACCCTCGAGCGGGCAGAGACGGATCTCGCGGCGTCCCTCTCCACAGTGACGGGAACAGTGCGGCTCGCCGTGTTCCAAACCGCCGCCCTGGCCCTCATGCCGGACTTCCTCACCATCATGAAGGGCGAGTATCCCGAAGTGCGAGTGGAAATGATCCAGCGCGAACCCGAGACTGCGCTCTATGAAACCTGGGCCCGAGACTTCGACATCGTGGTGGCCGAGCAATACCCAGGGCACGCAGCACCACACCACCCCGGCCTGGACCGCGCAACCCTGACCAGCGACGCCATCAGGCTGGCCACTCCCCCGATTGGCCTCGGTGGCGAGTCGATTTCCTCGCTCGCGGATACGGCTCCCCTGCCATGGGTCATGGAACCGCATGGTGCGGCGTCCCGGCACTGGGCAGAACAAGCATGCCGCTCCGCTGGCTTCGAGCCCGACGTCCGGTACGAAACCGCCGACCTCCAAGCGCAAATCCGGCTCATCGAGTCCGGCAATGCCGTGGCCCTCATGCCGGACCTCGTCTGGACGGGCCGGACCACTCCGGTCCAACTGCTGGACCTCCCCGGGCTCCCCAAGCGGACAGTCTTCACGTCGACGCGCACCGCCGGCCGGATCCACCCCGCAATCCTGGCATGCCGGGAAGTCCTCGAACGGGTGGCCGCGGAACGGGCGTAGGGCCGGGGTTGATTGGCCGGCGCCGTCGGATTCTGCACGGATAATTCCGCTCGCGCCCACAATCCGAATAGAGCCAAAACGCAAAAAGGCCCCGGTCCAAGGACCGGGGCCAAACGCGGAGAATGGGGGATTTGAACCCCCGAGGGCGTTAACCCAACACGCGTTCCAGGCGTGCGCCATAGGCCGCTAGGCGAATTCTCCATGCTTCTGAATCAAAAGCAGACTCCACTGTACCCGAGAATTTCGGCATCGCCCAATCGGGACATTCATGGTGTCGAGCGGGCCCTCCGTGCGCTTAAACGTAAAAATGGACGCCCCCAATGCGTCCATTCCTCCGGCACTCCGTTGAGCTGCTGGGTCCAGCCCCTGAAACCAGGCCCTGCGGCTCACAATCTTGAGATTGCCCCAATCGGTGTACATACCAATAGTCCGCTGGGTTCAGCGGTTTGGCAATGGAGATTGGAAACCATCCTTTGACCTGTTTTTGAGCGGCCGCTGGGAGGATGGTGGAATGAGCCAACTGCACGCCCTCGTTGTCTACGTCCCGGTATCCCATAGCGAGAGCTTGCTGGCCGCGATCGGTGATGCCGGGGCCGGCAGAATCGGCGACTATTCGCATTGCTCATTCACCACTCCGGGCACCGGACGCTTCACCCCCATGCCAGGGGCACAACCGTTCATCGGCGCCGTGGGGCAAGGCGAAACGGTGCCGGAAATCCGGGTCGAGTGCGTGGTTGAGACAGACTTGCTCGACGCCGTAGTGCAGGCCCTGCGCTCAGCCCACCCTTATGAGGAGCCCGCGTTCATGACGTGGCCCGTGAACGGCTGGCGCTAACTGGACATGTCCATCTTTTGGCTCTCACAAGGCACATGTCCGCAAATTCGGAGGGCTCGAAAACTTCGGGTAAGCTTGTCGACGGCCCCTCATGTGGCGTCATCCTGTTGAACTCCCCCAGGACCGGAAGGTAGCAAGGGTAGATGGGCTCTGGCGGGTGCATGAGGGGTCTCTTATTTAAATGTCAGTCCCTATAGGTAGGTTTCCCCTGTGACTGTTACTACTGCGCTTTACCGCAGATATCGCCCCGATTCTTTCGCGGACGTTATCGGGCAGGAACACGTCACCGAACCGCTCATGACGGCCCTGCGCAAAAACCGGGTCAACCACGCCTACCTCTTCTCCGGCCCCCGCGGCTGCGGAAAAACCACGTCCGCCCGCATCCTCGCCCGCTGCCTCAATTGCGCCGAAGGCCCCACGGACACTCCTTGTGGCAAATGCAACAGCTGCATTGAGCTGGCCCGCGGCGGCTCCGGCTCCCTCGACGTGATCGAGATCGACGCTGCCAGCCACGGTGGCGTGGACGATGCCCGGGATCTCCGCGAACGCGCCACCTTCGCCCCGGTCCGGGACCGCTACAAGATCTTCATCATTGACGAAGCCCACATGGTCACCTCGGCCGGCTTCAATGCGCTGCTTAAGATCGTCGAAGAGCCGCCGGAACACATCAAATTCATCTTCGCCACCACGGAGCCGGACAAGGTCATCGGCACCATCCGCTCCCGTACGCACCACTACCCCTTCCGGCTGGTGCCGCCCGAGCCGTTGATGCAGTACCTCGAGCTTCTCTGCCAACAGGAAAACGTGCCGGTGGCTCCCGGCGTGCTTTCCCTCGTGATCCGGGCTGGCGGCGGTTCGGTGCGCGACTCGCTCTCCGTACTGGACCAACTCATGGCCGGCGCCGGACCCAACGGCCTGGACTACGAACTCGCCGTCGCATTGCTTGGATACACCCACGCTTCACTGCTGGACGACGTCGTCGAGGCGATCGCCGCGTCAGACTCCGCCACGGTTTTCCGTGCCGTGGACCGTGTCATCCAAACGGGGCATGATCCCCGCCGCTTCGTCGAAGACTTGCTGGAGCGGTTCCGCGACCTCATCATCGTCCAAGCCATGCCGGAAAGCGCCCAAGCCATCCTCCGCGGCATGCCTGCGGACCAGATAGCCCGGATGCGCAGCCAGGCAAACAACCTCGGTGCAGCCGAGCTATCCCGTGCCGCCGATGTGACCAATACCGCGCTCACTGAGATGACCGGCGCCACTTCGCCGCGTCTGCACCTCGAACTGCTCTGCGCCCGGATCCTACTGCCCAGTTCCGAGCAGACCGAACGCGGGATCGCGGCCCGGATCGACCGCGTCGAACGCCGTCTCAACTACGGCGGGGCACTTCCCCCCGCGGAAGCCCAGACGCCGCCGGCAGATGTTGCGGCTCCTTCCACTTCCGCCGTGCCAACTGCGCGCCCAGCGGAACAACCAGTGGAACGCCCGACGGCGGACGCCAGTCCCGCTCCCGCCTCACCAGCGCTCCACTCACCAACGCCCGGGGCAGCCGCGTCCGGGCTGGCCGCGCCCTTGTCAGCCACGTTCGCCGAGGCTCCGGCCCCCGGCCGTTCGCCTGCCTCCGGGGAACCGTCCAGGGAACAACTGACGCCGCCACGGGTGTCCACTACTGACTGGCCCGTGGACGAATCCAGGCAGCAGGCCAGCCGCCCCGCTCCCGAGCCAGCCGACCAAGCTCCAGCTCAAACGCCCTCGCCGGCCCAGGCTCCGGCGTCACCCCCCGTACAACCGCCGGCGCCCGCGGAGGCGCCCGCCCCGCAGCCAGCGCCCGCTCAGGCGCCTCGCCCCGCTGCCGGTGGTGGCGATGTAGAGGTCATCCGGCGGGCTTGGCCCGAAATCCTCCAGACGCTGACCAAGATCAAGCGCAGCAGCTGGGCGTTGGTCGGAGCAAACGCGCAGGTGGCACAGTTCGACGGTCAACTTCTCACTCTTGCATTCAGCACTGACGGCCTTGCGAGCGCCTTCAGCCGCGCAGACCATGCCGAGAACCTTCGCCAGGCCATCCACAAGACGATCGGCATCGACTGCCAGATCACTTCGGTCGTCGGAGGCAACAGCTCAGGTAGCTCTGAACCAAACCCAAAAGCACCGGCTGACCCGGCGCCCCCTGTAGGGGGTGGCGGCTCCCCGGCTGTATCGTCCGCCGTGGACAGCGCGTGGGGACTTGCCCCTGCGGCCCAAAGCCCTGCCGCACCGGAAGCGGACAAACCCGAGGCGGCCCCGGCATCCGGGGCCGCTCCGAGCCAGGCCGTTTCCGCGGCTCCGGATCCGGCCCCAGCAGCCACCCGGGTGTCGTCCGCCGCAGAAGCTGCCTCGTCCCCAACGGCACCGGCAGACCTTGCCGCGGACTACTCGTATTCGGACGATGATTGGGGCCCCCCTCGGGACGAGGACGCTCCCCCGCTGGACGAAGAACCGCCCATGGATTGGGAGCCGTCGTCGTCCCCGGGCTTCACCGGCATGCCCACGGCGGGCCCCCGCGCCCCGGCCGCTACGCCACGCACTGATTCCCCAGCCCCCACGAACAAGCGCTCCACCCAAGCATCTCCGGAGAAAGCACCTTCGGGGAAAAAATCGAAGACCCCGGAAGATCCATGGTCCAGGGCTGTAGAGCACGCGCCGGGTTCGTGGGTGGTCGGCACCGAGTCCAACGTTGGTTCGGCGGCTTCGGGCACCTCCGCCAACCCTGATAGCCCGGCCACTTCGCCCTCGCCGGCCACGCCGAGCCCCGTCTATGAACCTGCCGCCGCGCAGGTTCCAAACCAGCCGCAGGCGTCAGTGCCGGCACTGAGCACCGAGCCGGCCGCCGAACCCGCGCGTTCGGCCGTAACACTCGCGCAAGCCCCTGCCCCTGCAACAGGGTCGGCGCCTTCGGGAAGCGGGAAGCAGAGCCTTTACCAACGGCTTTCGAACAGCCCCGAAGCGATGGCCGGCCGCGAGAAAGCACCTGCACGGGCCGCCGTCGCTCCCGGCACCGTAGTGGAAGACATCCCGAGTGCCGACGATGAAACCATCGAGGAATCGGGAGTCTTTGGACGGGCCGCGGTCGAGCGTATTCTGGGCGGAAAGCTACTGGAAGAACGGTCGCTGGACAGCATGCGTCGCTAACAAACGGACACCGTCACCACACCCTGCGCGCGAGAGCCCCGCCGGCGCCACAAAGGGTGCCACCAAACCGCGACGCCGCCGAACGGCAAAGGCGTCGACACCGAACGAACGAGGACATAGTGTACGAAGGCGCAGTACAAGAGCTGATCGACGAGCTCGGCCGGCTTCCCGGCGTCGGGCCGAAGTCGGCGCAGCGCCTGGCCTTCCACATCCTCGAGGCCGATCCCGAGGACATGAAGCGGTTGGTCGCGGCCATCACCACCGTCAAGGAACGGGTGAAGTTCTGCACCGTCTGCGGCAACGTCACCGAGCAGGAGCTGTGCAACATCTGCCGCGATCCGCGACGCGACCCCTCGGTGATCTGCGTGGTCGAAGAATCCAAGGATGTCCTGGCTGTGGAACGCACACGGTCCTTCCGCGGCCGGTACCACGTCCTCGGCGGCGCCATCAATCCGATCGCAGGTATCGGGCCTGAGCAGCTCCGTATCCGCGAGCTGCTGACACGGCTCAACGACGGCGCCATCCAGGAAATCATCATCGCGACCGACCCCAACCTCGAAGGCGAAGCGACGGCCACCTACCTGGCCCGCATGCTGAAGTCGATCGGCATCACCGTCACCAGGCTTGCTTCCGGCCTCCCGGTGGGCGGAGACCTGGAGTATGCGGACGAAGTCACCCTCGGTAGGGCCTTCGAGGGCCGCCGCAACGCCCTCATGTAGGCGGCTCGCTTCCAGGAACACCCCCGACGCCGTTGCGGACCCCTAAGCGAGCCGCCCGGTTTAAGCGATCCGCGTCCCGCTGGCCAGCCGGCCTGCTGGCGTCCGCAGCGAACGCCAACCGAGCCACATGAGCAGCCCCGCCAGGACCAATTGCAGGCCGAGTCCCAGTGGCCACAAAGGCGTTGTCTGCTTGAGGTACTGCGGCTGCGGCACGCCGTTTGCACATAGGTAGGAGTGCTCCGGCCCGGCGAGCGCGGACCTGGCACCCTGGCTGATGCCCTCGATCATCCCGACCGAGTAGAACGCCGTCCCGCTCCGGTCCGGATACGGAATGGCGTCGGCCACCACCACGTAGGGATTCAACGCGAGCATCCACGCAACGCGTTCGGTCCGGACGGCCGGGTGCTCCACCAAGGGCCCCTCGCAGGTATATGCCGGCTGCGCTGGTTCCGTCGGCTGCTGATTCGGCTGCACCGGCGCATACAAAACGCCACGGCCAACTGGAGAGTTGGCCAATACCGTGCCCTGCGCCAGTTGCGATCCCAGTCCGAAGGAAATCAACGAGCCGACCACCAGCGCCGCGACTACCAAGTAGGTCACCACGATCGAGAACAGTGGCCGCCCGGCAAGCGCCGAAATCCCCACTCCGATCCCGCACACAACGGCCAGTTCTACCGCCAGCATCAACAAGGAAACCACCACGTGCCCCGGGGTCAGGCCGCCTTGGAACATTCCGAAGACAAGGAACGGGGCGCTTGTCGCCAGGAAGGCGAGCGCCGCGAGCCATCCGGCGCAGAACTTGCCCCAGAGAATCTGGCCAGGAGTCAGCAAGGTGATCTGAAGGATGGCGAGTGTGCCCCCGGCCCGGTCTCCATTGATGGCATTGGCGGACAGCGCAGGTGCCACAAGCAGGGCAAAGAGGAGCACGAAGGCCAGCACGACCTCGAAGATCATGGACCCGGCTCCGTCCTGGGGCGCCAGTGCGGACGGCGGCATCGTGGAACGCCGCGCTTCCATGCTCGCGTTCCAGGCGAGCCACGTCAGCCACGTCACTACCGCGATGACAAAAAACCAGATGCCCAACATGATGTACCAGCCGCGCGAGCGCAACCGTTGTTTCATCTCAAGGACCACGACGTCGCGTATCCCGCCAAGGTAGCCGACGACGGCGCTCCAGCCTCCCGTAGCTCCCTGCGGTCCCGCCGGAGGTCCCGCTGAAACAGGCACGGATTCACTCACGTCGCTCATGGCCTCTCCGTATCCAGGTTCATGTACGTCTCTTCCAACGCACCGGCTGCAGGGGCGAAGGAAACTACTCTGATGCCGGACCGGACGAGTTCGCCCAAGAGGGCGGCAGCGCCGTCGTCGTGCGTCAACAGCAAGGTGACCGACGGGCGGCGGCCCGCTTCCACCCGGTGTTCGAGCCCGAGTTCGCTGAGCTTTGCGGTGAGGGCCGCATTGTCGAGGGTTGTGATCGCGTAGCGCCGGCCCTGCAGGGCCGCCTCCTCAAGGGTCTGCTGTTTCACGGTCCGGCCCTGGCTGACGAACACCGCTCCGTCCGCGATTTCATCGAGCTCACTGAGTACGTGGGAGGAAACCACCACGGCTTTCCCTTCCCCGGCCAGGCGGCGCAGCAGGTTTCGGAGCTCCACCCGGGATCCCGGGTCGAGGCCGGACGCTGGCTCGTCGAGCAGAAGCACGGACGGATCGTGGATGAGGGCCCGGGCCAGGCTGAGCCGTTGTTGCTGGCCCCTTGAGAGGACCCGGGCGGGCTGGTCGGCAAGGGTGTCCAGCCGGACAAGTTCGAGCAAGCCGGCAACACGCTGGGCGATGCCTGCCCTGGGCAGGCGGTAGAAGCGCGCCATCTGGACCAGGATTTCGCGTGCAGTCAAGGACTCCCACACCCCCAGGGTGTCCGGCATCCAACCGATCCGAAGCCGCGCGGCCGCGCTGTGGTGCAAGGGATCCAAGCCGTTGATCCGAATGGTCCCGGAGTCGGGCCGCAGAAGCGAGGCAAGCATGAGAAGGAGCGTCGTTTTGCCTGCGCCATTGGGCCCAATGAGCGCCGTGACCTTCCCTGGCGGGGCGTGGAAATCGATGTGCTCGACGGCGTGAACCGTGCCAAAGCGGCGTGAGACGCCTTCCGCGGATACTCCCGGGGCGTCACCAACCGGGACTCTTGAACTTTCAGCTATGGACATGCTCTACTCACCTGTTTCCCCCAAACAGAACAAGTACGCTTCAACTCCCGTGAGCCCACATGCCCGCAGGCTGCGTATTTCTTGATCGTACGCCAAGCCGAAACCGCTCGGCGTGCACCCAAGGGCCGAGATTTGGTCACAATTCCCCCGCCCGCCGCGCCCGGCGATAAACTGGCCACATAAGCCACGTAGCCGTGCCGCTACCTGGCCACGCAACGTATGATCCCCAATTGAGCAGTGAGGGTGCGCGCATGAGTTTGCCCACTACCGATGTGAAAACCGAAGACCTGACCGCGCAGCCTGCCAAGACCAAGCAGCTGATCGTGCAGAAGTTCGGCGGCTCCTCGGTGTCCGATGCAGAAGGCATCAAGCGTGTTGCCCGCCGCGTTGTTGACGCACAAAAGGCCGGCAACGAGGTTGTCGTAGTGGTTTCCGCCATGGGAGACACCACGGACGAGCTCCTGGACCTCGCCGCCCAAGTCACCGATTCTGCTCCCGCCCGTGAGATGGACATGCTCCTCTCCGCAGGCGAGCGCATCTCCATGGCCCTGCTCGCCATGGCCATCAACAAGTTCGGTGCCTCCGCCCAGTCGTTCACCGGCTCGCAGGCCGGCATGATCACGGACGGCATCCACGGGAAGGCGCGCATCATCGACGTCGACCCCCACCGCATCCGCACCGCTTTGGACAAGGGACACATCGCCATCGTGGCCGGTTTCCAGGGCATGACCCGGAGCACGCGGGAGATCACTACCCTTGGCCGCGGCGGATCCGATACCACTGCGGTGGCCCTCGCAGCCGCGCTCGAAGCAGACGTCTGCGAAATCTACACGGACGTCGACGGCATCTACACCGCGGACCCCCGCGTGGTCTCCACTGCCACGAAGATCGACCGTATTTCCAGCGAGGAAATGCTGGAACTGGCAGCTTCCGGCGCCAAGATCCTGCACTTGCGTTGCGTGGAATACGCCCGCCGATTCGGCGTGCCCCTGCACGTCCGGTCCTCATTCAGCCAGAACGAAGGCACCTGGGTCCTGCCCAGCGCCGATGACAAGATCACGATTCAAGAGGGAGTTGCCTTGGAGCAGCCAATCATCTCCGGTGTTGCACACGACCGTTCAGAAGCCAAGGTCACCGTGGTCGGCGTCCCGGACATCCCCGGCAAGGCCGCCGCGATTTTCCAGGTCATCGCCAAAGCACATTCGAACATCGACATGATCGTCCAGAACGTGTCCACGCACGGTACCGGCCGCACGGACATTTCCTTCACCCTGCCCATCGTGGAAGGCGCCGACGCCCTCACCGCCCTCCGTGCTGCGCAGCCTGAAATCGGCTTCGAGAGCATCGAATACAACGAGAACGTCGGCAAGCTTTCGCTGATCGGCGCCGGCATGCGTTCGCACCCGGGCGTCTCCGCCACCTTCTTCAAGGCGCTCTCCGACGCGGGCATCAACATCAACATGATTTCCACCTCGGAGATCCGCATCTCCGTGGTCACGCACGCCGATCTGCTGGATGACGCCGTGCGTGCCATCCACAAGGCGTTCGAGCTCGACGGCGACGCCGAGGCAACCGTCTATGGTGGCACCGGCCGCTAGACGAACTCCGCCGTCGGGCACCCGCCGTCGGAATCTGCAGTACTTAACGTGAAAGAACCGGAGCTTGTGCTCCGGTTCTTTTGCTTTCCTGCGGCTTTGGAGCCGCGAGCGGCTTCAGGCGCCTTCCTTGCGGACTCCGTAGTGGTGGCCCTGGTCGTCCGTTTCGACGACGAAATGCCCCAGGTCTTCTTCCGACGCCGTCTCGAAGTCGTCATGCTTGTGGACTACGGGCGCATCAATGTCGCCCCGGGTTGCCGGGCCGAACCAGAAACGCAGTCGATCGGTTACCCTCATGAAACTATCGAGTGCATGTCCCACAATTGCCACCTCCTTCCCCGCTGCGAGGTCCAGCCGTACGGTTGGAGCTGAGTGGTCCAGTGAGGCCAATTTTACGCCCGGAACCCGCAAAAGGCCCGGGGTCGGCGTCGATCGCTGAGAGCGAGAAGCCCCTAGCGAAGGGACTTGTCGTCCGGGTTCTTGGGGACCACGTAGGTGCTGCCGTCCGGCCGGCGGACGGTCTCCCATTGCTGCGCTTCGGCCTGGCGCCGCACGAGGAGACGCTTGTTCTCCTCGGTCATTTCATGATCCAGGGAACTGCTGTGCGCCGGTCCGAAAATGATCCGAAGCTTGCCAGTTGCGCGCATGAATCTCTGGGTCATGGTCTCTTTGGCCACCGGGTCTACCCTCTCTCAAAAGGATGTTGTGGTTTAAGAGTACACTAACAATTAGTGCACTAACTATTGGCCGGCGAAGTCCGGTCATCGACACGGAACGGAGCAAGCCATGGCCGCACCCATTGCCCCCGAAACCGCCGCCCCGCCTGAAGACGACCTTCTACTCGAGCGCCAATTGTGCTTCGCCCTGACCGTGGCGTCGCGGAGCGTGGTGGGCGTCTACAAGCCGGTACTTGAAAAGATGGGGCTGACCCATCCCCAGTACCTCGTGATGCTCGCCCTATGGGAACGCAGTCCGCGCACGCTCAAGGACATCAGTGAGGCACTCCAGCACGAGCCTGCCACCCTTTCGCCCATCCTGCGCCGGCTCGAAGAAGCAGGATTCGTCACCCGCAACCGCATCCACGGAAACGAACGGGCACTTGCCATCACCTTGACGGAAGCCGGCTCCGCCCTCAGGCAACAGGCGACGGCCGTGCCGGGAACCATCATGGAGCGGCTCCAACTCACGCGGGCCGAAGTAGCGGAACTGCACCGTGCAATGACCGGGCTCATCGCGGCCACGCAACACCCCACTGCCGGTGCGGGCGATAAACTGGCATAAATCAAGGAGAACCCCATGCGCCTGCGAATAGTCCGGTCTGTGTTGGCCGTCGTCGCCGTCGCCGGTCTTGCCGCCTGCACGCCCGGCCCCGGGGGCGGTTCGCCCAGCAGTTCGGCGCCTGGTAGCAGCACGTCATCCCCGCCGTCGAGCAGCCCTACCGGGCTTTTGCCCGACGAAACGGCGTCTCCCAGCGGCAAACCGACTCCTTCGATCTCCCCCACGGCGCCCGGCTCTCCCGGCTCCGCAGAGGCCGAGCTTTCCATCATCGTCAAGCTCTCCGCTTCGGCAGCCCCTGAAAGCTACACGCTCGTCTGCACCGGCGGCGTCCCCTCCGCGGAAAGCCACCACCCCACCGCAGCCGCAGCATGCGCCGCCCTGAAAAAGAACCCCGCCCTTCTCACGCGCACGCCGCGCTCCAGCGACCAGGTCTGCGACCAGCGTTACGGCGGACCCCAGACGGCAATAGTCACCGGGGCCGTTGATGGCGTGGGCGTCGAGTCCTCCTACAAGCTCACGGACGGCTGCGAAATTGCCGCGTGGGCCGCCGTCGCCGACATCCTTGGTTCAAGCGGTGCCGGAGCTTAAGTACAAGCACCTCCCGCAAGAGGAATGGCTCGCGCTGGAGGCTGCCCACCACGCCCGTGTCGAACGCTATGCCAAGCCCTACTTGGCCCGGCGCTCCGCAGGCGAGAAACATCCCGTCGAAGACTTCCTCTTCACGTACTACACCCAGAAGCCCGGCCAGCTGCTGCGCTGGCACCCGGGCGACGGCGCCGTCCTCTCCGGCCCCAAAGCCGCTGAGCGGGCCGGGTGGAAGTACTACCGAGTGCTCGACGACGGCGCGCTGGCGGCCGCGGGGCTGCCCGCCGGTACCGTTGCCGTCACCTTCGATCGCAGCCGCTTCGTGGCCGACCGCACCGAAGCCATCCGCTTCGCCGGCATCATCCTTGCCGGAACCGTAGCGCGGCCCGCCCAGTTTGGTTGCTTCGGACTCCACGAGTGGGCCATGGTCTACCGCCAGGACAAGTTCGATCTTCGCCACGAATACCTCAAGCTGCGCCTCGGCTCAGAAGGCACTGACACCGTGGTGGAAGACAACCGGATCCGCTGCTCGCACTTCGACGCCTTCCGTTTCTACACGCCGGACGCCATTCCGCTCAACGAACTCACCCCGACACGGGACAACCAGCGCACCATTGAGCAACCGGGCTGCCTGCACGCCAACATGGACCTCTACAAATGGGCGTACAAACTGACGCCGGCCTTACCGAGCGAGTTGGTGATGGACTGTTTCGAACTGTCCTGGCGGATCCGCGCCATGGACATGCAGGCCTCGCCCTACGACCTTGAAGAGTGGGGATACCCGGCCATCAGGATCGAGACACCACAAGGCAAGGCCGAGTACGTTGAGTATCAGAGGGCGTTCGCTGCCGAGGCCCAAGCGCTCCGTGCGCGGGTCCTCGACCACGTGCGGCCGCTCCTGGATCTCCTAGTACAAACACCGTCTCACGAAGGACAGCGATGACTTCAAGCACAAAGTACGACGTCGAGCTCACCATCACGCTGACGGAGGCACCAGGCGCCGCGGACTACGAGTTCGTCCTGCTCGGCTCGGGCGGCGAAGTCTCCGAAGGCTCGACCCTTCCGGACCCCCGGGCGGCGCTTGCCGCCGTCGAACAGTTCGGCGAGGAGATCTTCTTTCCCTTGCCCCGGCCGGACCGCATATGCACCCAGCAATACGGTGGTCCACAAGTGGCCTTGGTGACCGGCCGGTTCCGCGGGCGCGAGGTCAGCAGCCGCTTCAGCCGGACGGACGGCTGCGAGATCGCCCGTTGGCGCACCATGGCCGCCCTCCTCGGCGGCGTGGCAGGATCCACGGGAAACATCTAACACCCGACCCGACGCCCGCTCACAAACAACCGTCCCGAGCCGGACGCCCGCTCACAAACAACCGTCCCGAGCCGGACGCCCGCTCACAAACAACCGTCCCGAGCCGGACGCCCGCTCACAAACAACCGTCCCGAGCCGGACGCCCGCTCACAAACAACCGTCCCGAGCCGGACGCCCGCTCAC
>NZ_JBYSXB010000046.1:0-38942 GCF_058781765.1 Arthrobacter sp. FW306-1B-G06A
GGGCAGGCGCTGGGGCGCGCGTGCCGGTGCGGCGCTCCCGCGCGGACGCATTGCCGCTCACGATACTCGTACAGCAGTTGGCCGCCCTCCTCCGGGGCGGCCGTTCGACGTCGCGCCTCTGGGAGGAACTCTGGATTGTGCATGGACCCAGGGATCACCGCATTCGTTCGGTCGACTCGGAGGACCGCAAAGTGCGAGCTAAGGCCCTGGCATTACCCAAGGTGTCGGATGGGTCTCTTCAGGTTCTCGCAGCGGCGCGGGCGGCATCGATGAACGGGGCCTCGGTCGCCGAAGCCATCAGATCGTCGGCAGCGAAGAATCTTAGGGGGAGGAGTCCGCTGGAACATCGAATCTGGGGAGAACTTGCCGCCTGCCTGGACGTCGCGGAGGCGAGTGGTTGTCCATTAGCCGACGTGCTGACCAGATTCGCCTCCCAGCTTGAGGCCGAGGACGACGCCGGCGATGCCCGGCAGACTGCCTTGGCCGGCCCGAAAGCCACTGTGCGCCTTCTGACATGGCTGCCGGTGTTCGGCTTGGGGCTGGGCATGATGCTTGGGGTGGATCCGTTGGGGGTCCTGTTGGCCAACGGCTTGGGATTGGCGGCGCTCGCGGCCGGGGGTGTCCTGACTGTCACCGGCAGAATCTGGTCATCCCGGTTGGTGCACGTCGCGGCGGGCGTTGACTGATGGGCTCGGCATTCGCAGCCATCGCAGTGTCCCTCGTGCTGGTCTTTGCGGCAATTCTCGGGCTGGCCTATCAAGGACGAACCCGGCGGCGCTCAATCCTCCGGACACTTCGCGGCCCACTCGGAAGCAACGGCCCGATGAACAACACCAGCCGGGGCGAGGCGGCGGGCACTCTCCGGAATCCCGATGGGCAGGGAGGCTTGCGCAATGTGCCCATGATCCTTGAGTTGGTGGCCGCCATGCTCGACTCCGGGGCGGGCCTCGGACGGTCCCTTGAGTTGATCGCCGGATGCGCGTCCCCGCAGCTTAGCCGCTCCCTGAAGGCGGTGGTTGCTGCCCTCGATATCGGAACGGACTGGGAGACGGCATGGCGGAGTGCGGGCCAGCAGTGCGCTGAAGCGCGCAAGCTCAAGGATGCGCTCGCCTTCGCCGCCCTGACCGGCGCACCATCCTCGGCGATCCTCTTTGCCCAGGCAGCTCGACTGCGGCGTGAAAAGTTCAGGGTGGCGGAAAAGCGCGCTGCCGCGCTCGGAGTGAAACTCGTGATTCCACTGGGTCTGTGTTCCTTGCCGGCCTTCATCTGTCTTGGTGTGGTCCCGGTGCTGTTGGCCATGCTTCCGTCCGGGGGATAGCTGGCGGCCCCGCCCGGGGGGATTGCTGGCGGCCCCGCCCGGGGGATTGCTGGCGGCCCCGCCAGGGGCGGCGCCCGAGTCCCTCGCAAGCCAGTTTCCCTCCACAGGAACGTTCAGAAGCGAGTTTTCCACTTAGGAGATTTGGGGCCTTTCGAAGCCCACATGCCAACGGAAGAGTCGAAGTAGAGCCGGCGGCCAAGCCGGCCCCGCAGAAAGGAACCGAAATGAACGCAACCGTCGATACCGCCCAGGCGCCGCAGGACGGCCATGCCCCCCGGGCTGCCCTGGCACTCGCCCAGGCATCTCCTCCTCGGCCGGAGGCCGAGGTCCTCGAATTGTTCCCGGGCGCACAGGGAAGCAGGCCCGTTCGGCTGCCAACCCACCCGCATTCCACCGCCGAAGCAGGCCGTGCGCGGCCGAGCGACGGTTCTGCCGTTCCGAGACGGTCGAAGGTGCGGCTCATGGGATCCGAGCTTGGGATGGCGACGGCCGAATATGCCAAAGTGGTTTCAAGTTACAAGACTAGGCTTTGTACCTGATCCTCGTACGGCCGCGCAGGGGCGCTAGATACACGCGCATCAGCCGAGACATTGAAGGCAACGGGCCTTGGCGTGGAACGTCAGCTCCAGGACTGCGAGAAACTCGCGGAGGCGAACGGGTACGAAGTTGCGCTGGGTCATATACGTCGATGGATATCCATCGTCATCGACTACTTGTTCGGAAAAGACCGAGATACTGCGTCGAAATCACCTCAGGAGGCATCGCTGAGCGCCTCAGGGCAACTTTAATTTTCCGTCAAGATTGTTCTTCAACACTTCCGGTGATGCTTTCCGCGTGCCAAGCTCTGAACTGCGTCGTTCGCTGGGGACCACGCAGATCATGGGGGCACTATGTTTACTAAAACACGATTCAAACGTGTGTTGGCGGCCGGCGCCGTAACAGTCGCCTTGGCCGCGGGCGGCGCGGTCTTCGCCGCACCGGCGGATGCGGCCACGGGGAGGCTCGGAAAAAGCTACTCGCTCAACGTGCGTTCTTCACCACAGGTATCAGCATCAGTTGTGGGCACGATCCCGAAGGGTGGTTCCGTGAATCTAATCTGCTACGTGCGCGGAGCGAACGTTCAGGGACCGTGGGGGGCAAGCAACATCTGGGACCGGGTCGACCTTGGCGGCGGCCGGATCGGCTATGCCGCAGATGCGTTCGTCATCACCGGATCAGCCAATCCAATCGTCCCTGCTTGCGACCAGCCTGCACCCGCGCCCGCGCCCTCAGGTGGTAGCCGGGAGGCAAAGGCTGTCGCCTACGCGCGCTCCATGGTCGGCGACAAGAGCCTCGGGGGCTTGTGCGAGGCGTTTGCAGCAAGGGCTTTCGGTAACAGTTTCACGTTCCCTAACGCCATCTCCAACTACAGATGGCAGGCAGCTCGGGGCCGGATTCACACTGACAAGAACGCACCGGCTGGCGCGCTCGTGTACTACTCCTCTCCACGGTGGGACGCAGGAAACGGGCACGTGGCTGTTTCCATCGGAAACGGCCAGGTGATCACTACTTTGGAACCTGGGCAGCCCATCAGCGTCAAAAACATCACATGGCCTCCGGGGTACCTCGGATGGGCCTATGCCCCATAGAACCGACAACGAGAAAACGGCCCGGAACTTAGCGTCCGGGCCGTTTTCGCGTCCGGGAATCTCGTCAATCGAACCTTCGTAATTAGCCTTGGTTAGCCGGAACCGCAAGACTCGGAATCGTGAGGTCGGGAGATCGAGCCTTCCCACCGCCGCAAGAATATCCCCGCAACCGCGGGGATATTTTGTTTCCCGATTGGTCTGCTGGATGACCGGAGTAGCTACTCAGGCCGTCTCCCCAAAAAGCAACTTGAACGCTAGTCAGACCTCCTAATGGTACTTTCGAGTCTGCAACCAGTTCCCCAACCGGAACGACGATTTTGCAAGCTGCCAGCGGCGACTCATGGCTTTGTTGGGTGCTAGCACATATGCCCGGATAGAAATTGGAGTGGTCGTGGATCTGACGCCATGGGCTGACACCTTGAAGACTCTCAGCGGCGCAATTGTGGGAGCAGCCATTAGCTTGTGGATCCAAAGTCGGACGGTAGGGGAACAGCGGCGGAAGGATCGACTGGAACGGATCGCCAGTCTCCTTTACGAAGCAGACCGCGTCTGCATCAATGTTCGGCAGTTAATGGCCGATAAGGCGCAGTGTGACGACAATCCGGCCCTTGGCAGTGTTGTCATAAGCAGGGCCTCGGACATTGACGCCGCGATAGCCGCGCTCGGCCACCACGCACAGTACCTTGAGCTTACAAACAACTCCTTGCAACTTGGCTTTAGAATCCTGGTACTTCAAGGGGCTGCTGCGTCCCTAAAGGAGGCGGCGAGTAACTATCTCGGCGCGCCGTCGTCGCATGAAGCAACAGTGGTCCTAGACGGCAGGTTCGAAGACTTCGATGACGCGCGCGATCGATTAGTCCGGTTGGTCAAACCGGCGGTGAAATCCATGTCTGACTATTCAATCTCTGCGGTCATGCGCCGAGTATCGAAGTCCCCGCGGTGGGACGCAAAGCCGCGCCGGAAGCCGACGAAGATTTGAGCGTTGCATGGCCTAGCCTCGACTCCGCTAAAGCCTTCCAAGCATCTCCGTTTTCTTTGCCACGAATTCTTCTTCGGTCAGGACCCCGGCGTCTCGCAGTTGCCCTAGCTGCTGCAGCTGGGCGATAACGTCAGGCTGGGCCGCCTCTGGGGCGGCGCTTGCGACCCGCTGAGAGCCTTTCAGCATCTCGGCCTCTATCAATTCCCGGAGCCGCAAGAAGACCGCCTCGTCGGCCCGAGAGAAGACGACTGAATTCTCGTCGTTTGCTGCATCGCGCGTCTGGCTCCCGAAGGCGCTGCGCCTTTCGTTGCCACCAGGAATCGTGAATTGAATGAAGCCGTTTACGAGCGCACCGGCAGGCTTGATCTGTACCGCCGTGACTGAAGACAGCGGGAGCCTCTTGACGCCTTTGCCGACCACGCCCCGCGCGATGCCGACATGCTGAATGGTCACAAAGTCGCCATCAAAGGCCGCATATCCGCCGACGCCGATTGCGACGAATGCGGTGTCGGGAATCTGGTACTTGGCCCTGTACTTTTCCTCTTTGGCTGACATTGCGGGCGGATTCGTGCTAGCCGTTTCGGCCCCGTGTCCCTGTGGTGTGTTGTTTTGTGCGCTCATTGGTCCCCAAACTTTCCTCGAGTCGTTCGGCTTCTTCGCCGTCTGAGGGTGATCATAGGGGCTGTGGCGCTCGCAGGCGAGCAATGGAACGAAACAAATTCGAAAGCGAAACGCGACACGCCCATGCATCCACGCACGCGAATTGCGAAGTGCGCTCGGTCATAAGGAAACTGCTCTTCCGCACTTCGACAGCCGCCGCCCGGCGCAGACTGGGGAACTCCTCACCTCCCGGGCTGGACAAGCGAAGTGACGCTTCCAATTCCCCCATTTCTGGGCCTGTCCGCGGATGCAACGATTAGCAAGGATTCGCAAACATCGATGCCAGAAGCAAAGGAATGTGAAGAATGGCGACTGTTGATCTAACGGTTAGGGACGTAGCTGAAGAGCTGCAAGTCAGCGCCCAGGCGGTGCGCGTGCTTTGCGCGCAGGGCAAGATCATTTCCTACCGCGTGGGCGTCACTCCCGGCAGCAGGACAGCGCCCATCCGCATCCGCCGGAAAGACCTGGACGCCTTCAAGGAGAAGCAGCTGAGCGCAAACCGCTGGGGCACTCGCAAACGATAGACTCGCCCACCCCGCCGCGCCCCGCCCAGAGAACGAGACTCGGTGAACGCGGCCCCAAAGACGAAGGAGAACCAATAATGGCTACAGCGGATTTAGCGGCGCGCGACGTTGCAGCGGAATTGCAGGTTAGCTTGCGGACTGTGCATGTCTTGTGTGCCCGGGGCATGATCCGCAGTTATCGAGTCGGGATATCAGGAGGCAGAGCGGCGCCTATCCGTGTCCGGCGTGAAGACTTGGATGCCTACAAAGAGAAGCAGTTGAACGCGAGGCGCTAGGCAAGCAGTTGGTGGGCACGCTGATGCGAGACTCCCAGCACCTGTCCTACATCGCGCATGGTCAGCCCAGCATTGACGAGTTCGCGGGCGGCGAGCCGTGATTCTTCGGCTGCGGCGTGCTGGGCCGCTTTGGCTTGGTTGAACAGTCGGCGGGCCGCGTCCAGATGTTCGCTAACGGCGGCTGGGACGATGGGGACAACTTCGACTTTGAAGCTGTCCTCTGGTTGGTCGGTAAGTAGGGCTGCGGCGTCGCTGACCATGGCAGGGATTTGGTCAAGGCGGCGGGCCTGAGTGAATAGGCCCTCCATTTCGGGGACCGAAACGGCCCACCACTTGCCGCTGCGTTCGGCTCGCGCTGTCAACGTGGTTTTAGGCATGCCACCATTCTCAGGCGCACCACGGCTGGTGTCGATCCGTGAGGATCGTGAAGCAATCCGCGCAGGCGGCTTCCTGAAAGTCTTCATCGCCCCATTCGTATGTTGTGTCAAGGCCCGTGCCGCGGAGGTGGCCGCAGGCGGCAACCGCGATTGGCCCAACGGCGGCTTGCTCGCAGTATGCGTGATAGATCTTCAGCGGCCGGGGATCGGCATTAGTCGTATCCGTAAGCGGCAGCGCCAGGGACAATTCAAGGTTTGAGAGCGCGTTGTGCATCTCGTTTGCGGCCCGGTCGCTGAGGCCCATTTCGATCGCGTCTTCGATCATGTCCCGCAGTCGGAGTGTCGGTTCGGTGTGCATGTTGTCCCCCTGTAACTGGTGGATGGGTGGTTAGTTGGTGGTTAGTTCGGTGGCTGCGTGTGACTTGAGGACGCTGCGGACGCTGGATGCGTGCCAGGCGCCCCCTTTGGCGGTCTGTACGCCCTCAGCGGTGAGTGCGGCGGCGATGGCCCGCAGGCTCATTCCCTGTCCGCTCATGGCCTGCATGCGCTTGATCAACTCGGCCGGGTATTCGGTGTGGTGGCCCAGCTTCACGCCGTGGGCCTTCTTTGCAGCGAGCGCTGACTTGGTGCGGTCTGAAATTAGGCGCCGTTCGTACTGGGCAGCGACAAGCATCATCTGCGCGACCATCTGCCCGGCGGCCGTCGTCATATCCACGCCTGTGGCGGTTTCCACGACAGCCCAGCCCTTGCGCTGAGCCCTGTCCAGCACCGTGGCCCCCTGCACCAGAGAGCGGCTGAGCCTGTCGATCTTGGCGACCATGAGCGTATCGGCCACCTTGCCGCGGTCCAGCCGTGTCATCGCTTCTTGAAGCCTGGCACGGTCGAGGCTCTTGCCGGATGCGCCGCCGTCCTCAGTGACAATTTCCACCAGCGTCCAACCGCGGCGTTCGCATTCGTTGCTGATCGCGGCGGCTTGCGCTTCGAGTCCGAGACCCGAGGCTGCTTGTTCGTCGGTACTGACGCGGGTGTACCCGATCACGCGGCGCAGGCTTGTTTCCATGCTTCAAGTGTACACGTAACGGTCATCATGTGTACAGATTTTTTCGAAAAGCCGGTAGACGACTCGGCTTAAATAGGGAATGGTCCCACGCGAGTCGAGGGGGACTCAAAGCGTGGGACCATTCCCGTGCCCTCGGGCGATGGACCGGACTTCCCGCCTTTCGACTAGGCCTCGTTCGTGGTTCCCTCACCCTCGCCACTGCTATCGTCCGCCTCGTCTTCCGAAGCTAGTGCGTCCAACAGCCGCTTCAAGAGCGCCTCCGAAAACAGGGCCGAGCCAAGCGCTTCCTGCAGGCTGGGAGCCTCTGGCGACTGCTCCCACGTTCCCGGTCTGTGCGTCTGGTGGGCGATCCATCGTGCGATTTGCCGTTGCTGGCTGGACATCGGGTGTTTGGAAAAAGGCTCGCGCCATTCATTGATGCGCATGAGTGAGCGCTGCATGCGCGATAGCTCTTCAATCGACTGCAGGATGTCAGCAATGCCCCGTTCGACCGCGCTGCCGGCCGACATGGACCGTACGTCAAGTGTTGTTGCTATCGGGCTGTCGACGACCCCATTACTTAGAGCCTGGCTGAGGCCCGCCGCGATACCCACCCGGCATTCGTCCGCACTTTCAAGGTCTGTATGGTCGAAGAATATGGTTCGCATATTGGCAATGTCGAAAGGAAGCCTGCATCCCTTCTCTGCGATTAGAACCAGAGGCAGTCGAGCCGTGTGTCGCACGGCGACCTCATAAAAGACATTTGGATTCAGTCCAGTTAGATCGGCTACGGCTGCTCGGGCGCTCAGCACGTGATCGATGACTTGAAGATTGATTTGACCTGGATCAGCGATTTGGTCAGCGCGGACAGCCGACAAGCCCACCTCCTCAGCAGCCTTGTTGACCACGAACTTCAAAATTCCATCCGATCGCTTGCGGATGTCCGAACCTTCTTCGCCGATCGGAGTGATGAAGAAGCATTCGTTTTCGAAGGACGGCAAGCTGGCGTTCATTTGGGCACCTTGAGTCTGCTGACGGGATACGATGCCACAGCATAACTTGTGACCTCTCGTGGCGGGGGCGCCCAGAATCGACGCGGCCAGATATTGTGGGGCGGTGAAACCGATCAGCGGGCGCCGCGGACCAAGCTTGTGGCATGACTGAGAACCCTACCTATTGGGGCACGATAGCCACGGTCATACCGGTTATTGCGCTGACCTACGCCACGGCTTTGCGGCGCAAGGACTGGCATCGGCTTACTTCGCTTGGCCGACGAGGGACCGCTCTCTACGGGGCCGCCTTTGTTGGTCTGCTGGCTTGGTCCGAGAGTCGTTCCCTGTTGCACCTGCAAATGCGCTCGTCGGATGCCTTTGACGAAGCATTGTCGCTCTTTGCGGTTACCTCGGCGGCACTGCAGGTGTTGATTGTGCCCATCGCACCCCTCCTTGTGATAGCTCTGCACGACCTACACGCCAGTGTCCGTAGGGCGAAGAAGAAACTCAAAGAAACAGAGCGGAGATTTGTGACGATTCAGCGTAACTATGAGCGCGCCGAATCTAACTTCCGGCGCGCAATCCTTGAATCGAAAATCGATGGAACAAATCGTGTACTCCGCGACCCGGACCTCGTGTACGAACCCGCCGGATCTATCCGGTCTGACTACATCGATCGCGTTCAAGAGTGGAAAGCCGCCAGAGACTTGAGGGACGGAACCGACAAGGACCGAATCGAAATACAGGAAGAGCTAGGGGCGATTGAGAAAGCCCTGAAAGGCTCCAGAAAGGAGCTGGACAAAGTACTGCGTTCCGTCACCAAGAAGACTGTCAAGGTGGTCAACTGGCGCGGATAGAGGTGGGACGAGACGCGCGTCCCGCCAAGAGTTCAGGGCAACTGGGGTGACGCTGCGGTTGCAAGGGGCGGCAACTTCGCCTTAGCGCCAGACTATCGACATGACAGCCCCGGCGAGTTGTACTGATGCCCCTAGGACGACGAGAGCCGCAACTCCCCGTTGGTCTCTCAACAATTGGGGAAGGACCTGCGAACGTTGTTGGCCCGGGTATAGCTGGCCATCATCAACGTACCTCGGATTGTCAGGACTGAATCCGACTAGCAACCAAACGGCGGCTCCAGCGCTCACTGCGCATCCGGCCATTGCGAGCCATAAGCCAACCGTGTCCATAATTTCCCCCGTATCCCTCATTTGTGCCGCATACGCTGCAGGAGTCAGCATACGGGCGACCGGTATACATGCGTCCCAAGTGGGGCTTATGGTGGCGGGTATGACTAAAACATTCATGTATCAAGGCGGACCGCGAGACAAGGAAATTAGCCAGGCCGAGGAAGCCGACTTTCCTGAGATCCATCCGGGCGGCGAGTATCAATGGGGCGGGATATCCCACAGCCAGGTTGGCGCGCGTGATCCGGATGGCCCGCTGCCTGAAGCTGATCGTGCGATTGCCGTCTGGCATTCGACGAGTGCCGAACGCATACAACTTGAGAACGTCGGACGCCGATGGGATTCAGATGCACCTCATGCCGAGATGCCCAAGGATGTTATGAACGAGCGACTTGCCGAAAAGAACGCGGCAATGGACAGGCTGCGCGAAATGACAAAAGAGGAAAACGCGAAATAGGGAGAGGCTTGGCCTCGTCCGGGCTTCAGAAGGGATGAAAGCCGCGCCCGCCGGATGAGTTTCCCGACGGGCGCGAATCGCCTCCAGCAGCTACCCCTTGACCTCTGTCGAGGAAGTGCTCGAAATATGGCCGCTGATCAACGCATAGGCTTCAGCGTAGTTACGTGCTACCGTCCCAGATCCTGCGATGGCCACATTCTCCAACAGAGCCGTCTGCGCCTTGAGCAGCGCGTCATCGTGCGCCTTGGCCTCCGCAAAGTCGATGTCCAGGTACAGCGTCCTCGTAGCCAATTTGGGCTCCCCTTCTTCGTGGTCCCCGCCCGTTGCGGCTCCCCCAATACAAAGATAGATGGCGCGTCCGACAAAGCCCGTAAGGTCGCCAATTCGCGCGTCAAAGTCCGGACCGGGAACTAGATTTGACGAGCATTCGGATTCAGCGCGTGGTTTTGGCCGTTTCTACTGGCAGATGGCTAGTCTGGCTCCGTCGGATATACCTTGTGGTGCCTGTCGTACCAAAGGATCACGAATTCTGGTCCGTGCAAGTACCCCCATATCCGGAGCAGATTTCCGTGCCTGAGACGGAAAGCCTCCGGACGATCCTCAAGGTCGAGCGCCACCCATTGGTCCCTGGCTTCCTTGCATAGGGAGGAGACGGACTGTGAGTGGTGCCTCTTGTGGCCACCAGACTTGGAGCCGAAGGTCAGGGCCTTAACCTCTGCCCATGACTTCCGCGACAAGTCAGACAGGACCGTAAGGAGCTGCGCCCACTCGTCTTTGGTCAGATCCCATGACCATTTTCCCGCGTATGGAAGATCTAAGGCGGAGGCGGACCACTGGAACATCTCACGATCAATCGAGATCGGCGCCGCCAGCGCAGACGGGATTTGCTTCGACGGCGGTCTATAACTGCCGGCAGTGTCGAGGTGCTTAACCTTCTCATTAGCCTGCTGTTTGGCAAGCCTTTTTTGAGCGCGTCTGTCTCCGGCCATCGGGATCTTCCTGCTAGCTCACCCGACCGCGATTAGTCGGCCAGCCCTGCAAAGAAGTCCTGCATTGCATCGAGGGAAATTGCCGTGTTGCTGCGTTCGCCCGGCCGGATGCCTTCACGAGCCTCCAGCCATGGACGCTCAGAATGGGTTTTGTCGCTAAGCTGCTGTCCCGAAAGGCTTCCGTACGACTCAAGGACAGCGTCCACGGTCTCTCGTTCCGCGTCAGTGAGCTTCGATGCGTCGCCCCAATTCCAGCTGTCCACGGTGAAGTAACCGCGGTGGCGCTGGTACAGGTCGTAGATCACAGGCCCATTGGCCCAAGCCTCTATCCGGCTGTTGAACAAGGGCGTTTCATCCCATGCCAAAGACCAGCCCTGACTGTAGTAGCAGAGTTTCTGAAGCTTCATCGTGGTAAGCGATTTTTGGTTGGCCACGATGTACGCGGCCACGTCGTGAACGTTCGCCATCTCTGGGACCCTTCGCAGCATGCGGTTAAACACAGAAAGTGCGTGAAACGCTTCCGCACTCGATATCAGGAAGCCTAACACGCGGAGCCTTGCTTCTACGGCGGACCGCGGTCGCTTGACAGCCCGAAATTTGCGGTTGAGAGCTGGCTAGGAGTGGTTGTGGCTCCCGGTAACCTCATTGAATGAACATTCCCACGGACACAATCCAAGTACAGCTGGTCAACGCCTGGTGGGAACAAGTTATCCCGGTGGCTGCGCTCCTTATCTCTCTGTTCTCGGTCGGCCTGACCCTGGCTTTCCGATATTGGGACCGTCTCCGTCTCGAAGTCACCACGTCCTGGTCAACGATGGCCGACCATGGCATGCAGGTCATTGAAGGTGAGGACCGCTTCAACATCACCGTGACCAACAAAAGCCCCAATTTCACTACGGAGGTTTCAGGGCTGACCCTCCAGCTGCAAGGGGGCGGCAATTTCACCTCCTTCAACCCGGTCCCGTGGGACGATGATCTACCCAAGACTCTGGGGCCAGGGCAAAGTGCCACCGTGAGCTACGAAGCTCGCGGCCTGGGCATCACCCTGAACGGTCAGGCCAAGGGTGCTAAGTGGGTTCGCGGTAGAGCGGTCAGCGGCCACAAGACGGTACTCGGCAAGAAAGAACCAGCCGCAGGACTGCGCGCCTATGCCAGGCAGCACCCGTACAACCCGCGATAAGCCGACTTTCAAGCTCGTCATTCAGGGTCAGCCCGTGGGGGCCGTCGCGGCAGTCGGCCCAGAAGACACAGCCCTCGCCATCTCCGAATGGCGAGGGCTGTGTGTAGTTGGAGGGGCTAGGCCGCGCGAGATAGCTCGGCTGGCGCCGCCATCCTTGGGTCAGCTGCGGATTCCGCAGGCGGTGGCGGCGGTGTGGTGTCTTTCAAAGACACAACGTCAAAGTCGATAGGTTCATCAGGGTTAGTGGACTGGCGCACGGCCTTGACCAGCCAATCCACTTCCTGCCCGGCGGCCCCGTAGACCGTGAAACTGCCGCCGCTGATGCGGTCCGCCGACACGGGCACCGTGGCCCGGCCAATGGGTGTCAGTTGAATGTTCCGGTTATCCGGGTAGGTGAGCGCTTCGAAGTAGTCCGGCAGGGTCACGACGGCCTGCCCGCTGGCGTCCAGGGTGACGGTGCCCCAGTATTCGACTCCGTTGTGCGGGGACTCGGTGGACGCGTGCTTGAGGATATAGCCCGGCTTGGTCGGGTGGTCCATGACAAAGTTTTTCGTTCCGGAAACCGTCAGGCCGCCAATGACCAGCACGGGGCCGTTCTGCGCCGACGTGTAGACCCCGCAGGTGGCGCCCCAGTTGCCAAGGTAGAACGTGCCATTGTTGGCGATGTTCAGGTAGGCCACGCCCGAGCCGGACGTGCCGTAGACCTTTGCCCACGCCCCACTGTCCTTGAGGGTGAAGTACGCCTGCGACCCGCTGTTGGTTGAGGTTTTGGGTCCGGCCATGAGGAACTCGTTGTACGACTGGTAAACCTGCGTCCCAGCCGTTTGCACACCCCCACCGTCGAATGTTGAGAACGTCAAGATGGGTATCGTGCTGCCGACGCTTCCACCGGCGGCAACGGTCGCCTGTCCGACTTGACCGAAGGCGTAGAACGTCCCGCTCGTGGTGTCCAGCCGGATTACTTCTTGTCCGGTCGGATCGTAGAGGTGCAGGCCGTTGATGTCGGTTGACAGGCCTCTTCCGCCTGTCTGACCTGTGGATGCGTTCAGTAGTATCGGGCTGGTGGCCAGGTTCTGCAGCTGCCGTTCAATGGTGGACAGGCGCAGTGCCAGTTGGTAATCGGGGCCAAGGTTGATGTTGGGCATATGGTGCCTCCTTTACGCGTGTGTGGTGGTGTTTTGCCGATCCGGGTTCAGTTCCCGGTGGCGAGCTTCAGGCCATAGACGGCGCCAGCGAGAAAAGCGCGTTCTACAGCGCTCGCGGAGACGTTTCCAGCATCAATCTCGTCTAGCATCCTGCCCATCCGGTCAGCGGCTTCAGCGGCTGTTTCCTGGGTGGGTGGGGCAGTCGCGGCAGGGCCTCCATGGGGTGGGTGTTCGTCTGCCGGGTTGTGGGTTGTTGGCGGGTTGGTCATGACGCCCTCAATTCGTTGTTCATTCGGGGTTCTTCCAGTACCTTGCCCTTGAATTTCAGCGGGGCGTTCAGTTGCGCCTTCAGCTGGTCCTTGGTGAGTCCTGGGCCGCCTGCCGCGGCTTGGTCGCGGTCGTAGAATTCCACGGCGTTCACGATCCATTTGCGCCACGTGTCGGGCCAGCTGGACGAGGTGATGTTCTTTTCCCGGGCGTGGGCCATGAACCGTTCGGTTTCCAGCTGCAGGTCGATGCGCCGGACGGTGCCGATGGTGCGCAGCGCCCAGGCTTGCATGGTGTCGGTCATGGCGAAGTCGTCCGGGATGGGTTGGGCGTCCCGCATCTTGTCCTCCATGGTTGGCTTGCCAGCGGACCGGTAGCGAAGCGGTGATGGGACCTTTACGTCCTCTGTTCCTCTGTTCCCCTGTTCCTCTGTTCCAGTCGCTGGGGTCTCGCGAGACTGTCGCGAGGGTGTCGCGAATTCGTCTTGAGTCACCGCGTTTTCCGCGTCATTCCGGGGGTATCGGGGTTTGTTGGGCTTGTCGATGCGCTGGTGCTTTTCCCAGTTGGTGATCGACAGATATTTCTTTCCGCTCACCTCGTAGCGGATGATGCGCCCGGCTTCGGAAAGGTTCTGCAACCCTCGCGAAACTCTCGCGAATGTCTCGCTGCTGTCTCGCTCCAAATCATCGGCAAACAGGTCCGCGGCGATGCTGGCGAGCTTGTCCAGCCCAACGCCGTTGTCATCGACGTATGACCACAAGCCAATGAAGAGCAGTCGGGATTCCCAATCCAACGTCGAAATGTCAGATGAGCGCCAGAACTCTGGCTTGATTGATCGGATGCGCACTACTCACCTGCCTGTCCGGCGGGGGTTCCGCGCCATTCGCGCATGGCGGAGATCCCGCCAGCTGCGGCCTGGTGGAGTTGGAGGCCCACCTGCTCGATGATCCCGCGCTTTTTCATGGAGGCAAAGACGCTGCCCCAGCGGAAGTGCTTGTCTGGCTCTTCGACGCCGTGCCGACGCAACGAGTCCACGGTAAAGACTTGACCCGAGGCGGCAAGCTCGCGGATTACGCGCTCGCATTCGGTGCGCCACTCTTCGGGGGCGAAGGTGTAGGCAGCCTGAATTCCATCAGGAAGGCCCTGTAGACTGGAATCTGCATCGAGCTTGAGAAGCGTTTCGATGGAGTCCCGGGCTGCTGGCAGGCAGGCTGGGACTTCTTTGTTTTGGTAGGTCATGCTGCCACGCCCCTAGCCCGGTCGGTGGTGCGGTTCCGGCATTTGCCGCTGAGCATTGCGGGGGCGAGCAAGCGTCCAAGCTCCTTGACCTGCTCTGGGGTTGGCTGCGGTGCTGCGGCAACGGCGCGGCTAATGTACTCGTTGAGGTTAGGCATCGGCGGCCTTCTTTCCGAAGGCTGCGTCCAGTTCGGCAACGTCGATCCTGATTAGGCGACCTGCGGGAGATTTGTACGCTGTGAGGGTGCCGTCCTCGATGAGGCGGTAGATAGTTTGCCGGGTTACGAGCCAACGCGCGGCGGCCTGCTTGATAGTGCAGATATTGAGTTTTGTGGCGTCCAAAGTCTTGTCCTTCGGGAGACGCGAAAAGCCGAGAACCACACACCTATCTGAGGTGGCGGTGCCCGGCTTCTTCGTATTCTCCTTGGACGCTTCCCCAGCCGCCTTGTGCGGTTGGGCGCATACGCCGCTTACTCCGAAGAAAGTCCGTTCGGCCGCGTGAACTGCCGCCCGGTAACCTTTACCGGTGCGTCATTCCGACTACGTGGTTGCATCTTGTGACTGCTATTCGAAGATGCTGTACGCCTGCCCTCGCGGGCAGCTGGCCTAGCTGCTTTTCACTGCTGTAATAACAGATTTACATACGTGCTTTTAAAGGTGCAAATTCCTGCCCTGCGCAGCCGACTGTCCACAGGTTGTGGACAGTCAGGATGCCGTGGGAGCGGTTTTAGATTCGCTCTTCCAGCGGAATTGCACGAGGTCCGGATTGAAACCGCCGTTCAGCCTGGGTCCGTCCACAATGCCCACCTCCGCGATTGCGCGAATGATCGCCCGCTGGACGCCCGTCTGAGAGCCTAAAAATGCTTGTCCGGGGTCTTCGGTCATCAGGGCGGCTATTAGCTCGCTGCTGCCGCCTTGCTGTACGGCTTGGCGCTCAATATCTGCCAATTCTGCCCGTATTTGCGCTGTGCCCTCGATCAGCTGGGATTCCTCGATGATGCCCGCAGCAAAAAGCCGGGCGAGGTCCGCCTTTCGCGTCAACAGCGCCGCTGTGTCTGCAGGTTTGCGCTTCGCAGCATCGTTTCCATGCTCAGCTGCCGCGGCCATGACAGCCGTCCGAACACCGGGTTGGCTCAGATAGGCGGCAATAACGCCCCGAACGTATTCATCAAGCAGTCCCATTTCTCTGATCGCGTGGCCCCGGACGTAGCGGCCGCCCTCCTGGTGGACTTTGCAACGGTACATGCGTCTAAAGTGAGGCTTGTCAGCCGTTGCTTCAGCGCCAAAGCCGGTCATATACCGGCCACACCAGCAGGCAACGATCCCACTCAACAGGTACTTGAACTTCGCTGCAGACTGTCGGGGGATGCTCTTATCAGTCAGCTTCGCCTCCACCGCGCGGAACTCCTGAACGCTCACGATGGCTGGCCACCCATCCGACACTACTTCGCCGTGAAAGGTCACCAGTCCTGCGTTCCGCGAGCGCAGTAGCACTCGGCGTACCTGTGTTGTGTTCATCCTTGTCCCGCTGAGGCTCACCGCGCCATCGTCAGCCCAGCGCCGTGTCACTTCGATCAGCGAGTGCCCTCCCAGAATGTCCTTCGTCCCCTGACGAATGAAGCGGGCAGCCACGGGGTCGATGACAATTGCGCCGCTCTTGAGCCGCCAGCCCCATGGAACCCGGCCACCGAGAAACTTTCCAGCCTTCGCCGCCTGTTGCTTTTGCCGCTGGATGCGTTCGGCCTTCTGCTCTGACTCTTGCTGCGCAATCGAGCCTAGAATCTTAGCGACGGCACGGCCGCTAGCCGTGCTGAGGTCAAGGTGCCCGGCGTGCACGGTGTGCGTCTCGACGTTGTGCGCCTGGCAAAGGCTGATGTAACGCTCTAGCTCAAGCGTTTTCCGGTGAAGACGATCACTATGCCACGCAATGACCGTCTGAATTTTCCCGGCCTCAATGTCCGACAGCAGACGCTCGTAGTCCGGCCTTTGCTTGGCCCCTGAGGCGCTGATGTCATTGTCCGAGTAGACCCCGGCCACTGTGTAGCCCTTGGCGTCTGCGAATTTCTCGCAGTCCTGCAGCTGGCGTTCCACGCCAAGGCCGCTACCCTCGATGTCTCGGCTTATTCGTGTGTAAATGGCCGCCCTGCGCGGTTCCTGCGTGGTCACCGGCCCATTCTATCCAAGTTCACTTGACTTTACCTTTGCATATGCCATCGCAACCCTTGCCGCCGTGGGCTTCGCCGGACTCTTGGTGGTCATCCTTCGCAGCGAGGAAGTACGTGGCTTCCTCCTCAACCTCATTCGTAGCGCGCTCTCCCTGCCATGACACCGCGGTGGGGTTCAAAGCGCCATGCCGGGAATTCGATCCGTCAGTTGGCATTGGTTTGGGGGCTCGCCGTAAAGCTAGCCCGGGCGGCTGGCGTTATGCGGCAGCGGACTCCTTCGATCAGACGGCCTCCTTCGACGGAGAAGCTAGATGGCACGCGCAAGCACCGTAGGCGAGATGCTTTCCTTGCGAGGGGCCATGGCGCCGTCACCGCTGAATTCGCCGTGGCACTACCCTCTGTCCTGCTTCTCTTGGCCCTGCTTCTCGCGGGATCGGCCGCGGGGATTACACAGCTTCGCTTGGAAGAGGCGGCCAGGGCGGGTGCCAGGGCCCTCGCCCGGGGAGACGGCCATTCAACCGTCGACGGCATCGTTCGGATGCTGGCAGGCGATGCTGCCTCGGCCGTCATTGCCGAAGACGGCGAATGGATCAAGGTCACAGTCTCCGCCCGGGTCGTCGGCCCGTTGGGCTCCTTTGTCCCATGGAGGCTTTCGGCGACGGCATCGGCGAGGGGAGAGGCCCCGCAGTCGTCGGCGGCCACCGTTCCGTTCCTCACTGCCCGGGACGGGGTTGTGGATTTCAGGGGTGCTGTGACGATGGCAGGGCTCCAAACCGCTGTGGAAGAGGTCGCGGCGTGAGGGCAGGTAGCGCCCGCGCCGGCGACGGGGGTCCGGTTGCTGAAAACGGTTCGGGAACCATCCGCGCTAGCGGTGACGCTCGGGTTGCTGAAAACGGTTCGGGAACCATCCGCGCCGGCGATAGTTGCGGCGAGACTGCGCGCGGCGTGAGGGCAGGTAGCGCCCGCGTCGGCGACGGGGTTCGGGTTGCTGAAAACGGTTCTGGAACCATCCTGGCTGTTGCTCTGGGCCTCGTTGTCATGGCCTGCTTGGCGGCGGCGCTGACCCTGGCCCAAGCCATGGCGATGGCCCACCGCGCAGCGTCTGCCGCCGATCTCGCGGCGCTCGCAGGAGCCGACGCGGCCCGCGGCCTGACAACCGGAGATCCTTGTTTGCTCGCCAGCGAAACGGCCGCGCAGCATGGAGCTTCGTTGACGGCGTGCACGGTGGGCGTAGGCGGGATCGTGGAAGTCCGCACTGAGCCAGACCGCGGCGCAGTCTTCGGGACCGCGACCGGCAGAGCCCGGGCCGGTCCGCCGCCCTAGAACCGCCGCCCTAGAACAGCCGCCCTAAATCGTGCGCCTAGGACGCGTCGCGCAGCAGCACGTCGATCAGGGTGACCGCTGCGTCCTTGTCCAGAGGATTGTTCTTGTTGCCGCATTTGGGGGACTGGACGCAGGAAGGGCAGCCGGTGTCACACTCGCAGGCTTTGATGGCGTCCCTTGTGGCGGTCAACCACACTTTGGCTTTTTCGAAGCCGCGCTCGGCAAATCCGGCACCGCCTGGATGGCCGTCGTACACAAAGATCGTGGGAACTCCGGTGTCGGCGTGGAGCGCTGTTGAGACTCCACCGATATCCCAACGATCACTTGAAGCGACCAGCGGCAGAAGCCCGATGGCGGCATGCTCGGCGGCGTGAAGGGCACCCGGGAACTGGGCCTCGACAAGGCCTGCGCTAGTCAGCGAACGGTTGTGGACCACAAACCATACCGCCTTGGTGAAAAGATCCCTGGCCCCGAGTTCCAGCGGTTCTTCCCCCAAAACCTCGTTGGAAATCAGTGCCTTACGTTGGAAGGAGACTACCTGTGTTGTTACTTTCACTTCGCCGAAGTGAACCTCAATGTCCCCCCATTCCATGGTCCGGAGAGTCTGCAGGACCTCGATCTGCGTCACGTCCCGTGCCGTGGTGTAGTAGTCCGGGTTGGTTCGACGAACCACCACGCAATGGTCCTCTTCGTTCAGTTCCTCGACCAAGTAACTGTCGCCTTGGTGCACATAGATCGCACCCGTATGCGCCTGGTAGTGCGTCTGTGGCGAGTCCATGGTGCCTAACAGGGAGCCAGTCTCGGAGTCCACGATGCTTACGGGGCCGCCGCCATCTGCGCGAAGGTTTACCATGGCCGCGGCGCTCTCTGGATGGGTCCAGAACCAGCCCGCGGCCCGTTTCCGCAGGTACCCCTGTTGCACCAACTGATTCAGCAGGGATTCGGACGTCGGCCCGAACAGCTCAAGTTCAGCCACACCGATCGGGAGCTCGGCCGCTGCCGCGCACAGATGGGGGCCGAGCACGTAGGGGTTTCCGGGATCGAAGACGGTGGCCTCGACCGACACGTCAAAGATCGCCTCCGGATGGTTGACGAGGTATGTGTCCAAAGGATCGTCGCTGGCCACGAACGCGGCAATAGCGTTTTGGCCTGCCCGGCCGGCCCGTCCGATCTGTTGGAACAGGGAAGCCCTCGTCCCGGGCCAGCCGGCTACCAGCACGGCGTCCAGCCCGGAAATGTCGATACCCAATTCCAATGCCGACGTGCTGGACACCCCAAGCAGCTCACCGGAACGCAAAGCCCTTTCCAAAGCCCGTCTCTCCTCGGGGAGATAGCCGGAACGGTACGCAGCAACCCGCTGGGGCAGGCTGGGATCCACTTCGTCGAGGAGGCGCTTGGTGATAGACGAAATTGTTTCCGCGCCGCGCCTGGACTTGATGAAGGCGATGGTCCGCACACGGGAGGACACGAGGTTGGCCAGCAGGTCCGCGGTCTCGGCGACGGCGGTCCTGCGGGATTTTGCCCCGTTTTCGCCCTTCAGCTCGGTCAGGGCAGGTTCCCAGAATGCCACCGTCGTGGAGCCATGAGGTGAACAGTCCTCGGAAATTTCGCGGACGGGGGTGCCGATGAGCCGGGCGAAGGATGTGCCCGGGTCCGACGCAGTCGCCGACGCCGCAATGAACACCGGTTCAGGAAAGGAGGTGCCGGCACCGTAGTAGGCACAGATTCGCCGGAGCCTCCGCATGAGGTTGGCGACGTGGGACCCGAACACCCCGCGGTAGCTATGGGCCTCGTCCACGATGACGTACCGGAGCCTGCGGAAGAAGCGGGCCCACCACGTGTGGTTGGGCAGGATCCCGAAGTGCAACATGTCGGGGTTTGCGAGGATGAAGTTGGCATGATCACGGATCCAGCGGCGCTGGGACTGCTCGGTGTCGCCGTCGTACGTTTCCGCCCGGACCGTGGGGAGCTTGAGCGCGCGGATCGCTGCCAACTGGTCGGCTGCAAGTGCCTTGGTGGGGGAGAGATACAGGGTGACGGCACCGTCGTCGTGGATCTTGCCCGGTTCGGACAGCACCCGCAGTTCTGAACGATGGATGGCGTCGAGGGCCGGCAGTTGGTAGGCGAGCGACTTTCCAGAGGCGGTCCCGGTGGCAATGACGACGTTTTGGCCGGAGTGGGCGAGCTCGGCTGCTTCGATCTGGTGCCGGTACGGTTCGTGGATGCCCAAGGATCCGTAAGCGGCAACCACATCGAGGTGGGCCCAGCCCGGCCACGCCTCGTGGACCGCCTGGCGAGCTGGAATAGTGCGGACATGTCGCAACTGCTCCGGGTCCGGGCTCCTGCCCAGAAGGGAGATCATCGATTCAGTTGCGTTCACGTGAACATTCTGTCATTGCGCCGGAAACCGACCGGCGCCGAACCTCGGCTACGCCACAGACAGGTCAGTCTCGTCGACCGATTTGGTGGACATCATGAGCACCTGGCACACGTGCTTCCAGCCAAGGTGGGAGTAGAGATGCTGTCCGTCCAAGGAAGCGAGGAGCAGGCCGCTTTCAACATCGTATTGAAATGCCTGCGCGGCGAGGGCTTTCATGATGAAACTGCCCAGTCCCCGGCGCTGGTAGTTGGGCTCGGTGACGATTTTGTCGAACACCGCTGTCTGCTTGACTACGTATACCTGTCCGCTGGCCGCCACCTCTTCGCCGGCATGGACCACGGCGTAGTGGACGCCCTTGCTTTCGGAAGTGGTGAGCTTGAGGTCGTCATCCGAGAGCCACGGATCCTCGGCATCTTGCGTCCCCATGTCCACGATCATCATGGTCTGGGAATCGGAGGTGACGTTCAAGCCGTTCTCGCGAGCCAATTGGGTGTAGCGTCCTGCGTCGTTCGTGAGGATCGTCAAAATGCGGGTGTCCGCCTGGGCGGTCTTGGCGGCCAGTTCGGCGAACTCGTCATCCGAGGGGTCGTAGGCAAAGTATTCCCAGTCGCCGGTTTTGTCTGCACGCAGGGCTGCCGGGAACCGGCCTTCCTTTCGCGTTTCGTAACTCCGGGACCCGGCCCAGCCAGCCACCCAGACGTCGAGCAGCTCAGCGATGTCTTCAACCAAGGCTTCGTGACTCATGTAGAGAGACTATGCCAGCGGTCTGGGAATCAACAGGGGCCGTCAGTAACAGCTCCATTAACACTTAGAGCAGCCCGAGGGCAGCCCGACTCATGGGTTTGGGGCCAGCAAGTACCCTTAAATACGTGGCTTTAAACAGAATTGTGCTCTTCTATGGCTTTACTCCGATCGCTGACCCGGACGCCGTGCGGCTCTGGCAGCGCGCCCTGTGCGAGAAGCTCGGCCTGACCGGGCGGATCCTTATTTCGCGGGACGGCATCAACGCCACAGTTGGTGGGGAACTGAACAACGTCAAGCAGTACGTGAAGACCACCAAGGAATACAAGGGCTTCCACGATATCGACTTCAAATGGTCCGAAGGCGGCGCCGACGACTTTCCGAGGCTCAGCGTCAAGGTTCGCGATGAGATCGTGTCCTTCGGCGCCCCCGGTGAACTGAAGGTGGACGAGAACGGCGTCGTCGGCGGTGGCACCCACCTTCAGCCCGAAGAGCTCCACGCACTGCTGGAGGAAAAGAAGGCTTCTGGGCAGGACGTGAAGTTCTTCGACGGACGGAACGCCTTCGAAGCCCAGATCGGCAAATTCAAGGACGCGATCGTTCCCGACGTCGCCACCACACACGACTTCATCAAGGAACTCGACTCGGGAAAATACGACGATCTCAAGGACCAGCCCGTAGTCACGTACTGCACAGGCGGAATCCGGTGCGAAGTCCTTTCCAGCCTGATGGTGAACCGCGGCTTCAAGGAGGTTTACCAGCTCGACGGCGGGATTGTCCGCTACGGCGAGACCTACAAGGACCAGGGCCTGTGGGAAGGTTCCTTGTACGTTTTCGACAAGCGCATGCACATGGAATTCAGTGAGGATGCCAAGACCATTGGCCAATGCGTCCGCTGCCAGGCGCCCACCAACAAGTTTGAAAACTGCTCCAATTTGAGCTGCCGCAACCTCACGCTGTATTGCGCCGAATGTGCCTCGAGCCCGGAAACGCTGCGTTGCCCGGAAGGCTGCGCGGCCTAGCCCCGGTCTTCAGATCCGGCTCACCCGGTACGCGAAGTTTGCCTGCGCATTTGCGGTGATCGTGATGCCCAGGACGGCGTCTGTCTCCAGTTGCAGGACCTTGACCCTCGTGGTGCCGCAGCGCAGCATTACCTCGATGAGGACTTCGCTCCCGTTCCGCACAGTGAATTCGGTGCTGCGGGTACCTCGGCACGCCAGAGTCACTGCATACGTTCCCCCAGGAAGCTGGGTGGTCTCTTCGTCGCGGGACTCTCCAGCGGACAGCAGGTCGAAGCTGCTGTAAAAGGACAGCCCGTTCACGTCTGGAAGCACGTCTTGCGCCCAAGCCTTCAGCGCATCGCCCGTGACGGTCTGTCCAAGGGCCGGGTCGCGGGTCAACACCGGATCCGTGATCACTGCGGACGGCGGACTGCTCGCCGCGGCACGGCCGTCCTCGTAGGTGTATTCGCACGAGGCCAAAGTGCCGCACGCGAGTACACCACAAAGCACGACGGCGGGAATCGCCGGCGGCGTCGTCGCAACCTTCAGGGCGCGTGCCCACCCCATAGTCCGACTCTACGCCCGGCCGCAGCCGGGAACGAAGCGGCAGTTACGAAGCCGGTACCAGTTGGTATGCGTAGATCACGGGTGCATCGACGCTGCTTGCGCTGATGCTCAGTGGGCCGGCCGAGGGAATCTTGATGCGGGACGTTTCGCGGCTGCCATTGCACGCAGCCCCGGCCTCGGTGATCTGCGTGCCACCCGAGGAAACGTCGAAGAATGCCTTGCCGCCGCCGTCGCAGGCCACAGTCAGGGTGTAGCTTCCGGCAGCGACATTTGCGAAGTTCTTGACCAAGGGGTCACGGTTCGGGATTTTTCCTGAGTCCTCCAGGACCACCCCGGCCGCCGACGGCATGGTGGTCGCCTTCCACGCGGGGATGTCGGCGTTGGAGACAGATCCCCCGGAGGAGCACGCCGTCATCGCCAGGGTGGCAGCGCCAACGGCCAAAAGAGCAGCGCGACGCCAAGTGGAGGGGTGAAATGCCATGATTCAACGCTACCTGCTCGAATGCCTCCCCGCCGACGCAGGCGATCAGGCGGCCGCCCACCCACCAGCCCGAATAGACTTGCACAGTGACTGATCCCGCAATGCCCGCCATCTTTGGGACCGCCCCGAAAACCACCACCCTCGACGCTCCCCGCAGCGACCTTCCCGAGCTGCTCACGGCGCTCGCCGACGACCTGCGGAACGTTGGCTACACCGTGGACGGAGTGGCAGGACTTCTTGGGGAGTCCGCCCACGCGGCCCTCGCCCGGGATCAGCTCATCCCTGCACTCATCGCCACCGAACCGGCTGACTCCGCCGGAGACCCGGCGACGGACGGCGCGAAGGCCGCGCTCGCCGTCGTCGTGCGCTTGTGGCTTCTCGCTGTCCCGCAAACCGAAGACGACATCGACGCCGCCCTGCCGCGCATCCGCACCTCGGGCCTGGTGGAGCTTGGCTTGGTAGAGAAGAACGACGGCGGTGCTGTCGCGGCGAAGGTGGATTTGCGGCCGTACGGCTGGGAATGCGACTCCGGAGCAGACAACAGCGGGAGCGGCGGCGCGGAACTGTGGGTTTCCAGTGATCTCGCCGCCCACCAGCAGCCGGGCGTGCTCCGGCATGACCATGTGCTGGGCATCGGGCAGGCATCCACCACCCTTGTCCAGAGCACCATCCGGCGGCACTCGAAACGCGCCCTTGACCTCGGGACGGGCTGTGGAATCCAGACTTTCCACCTCCTGCACCACAGCGAGCATGTCACCGCCACAGACATCTCCGAACGGGCCCTCGCGTTCACCCGCTTCAACCTGATGCTCAATGCCGAGGCCCTCCACCTGGACCCGGCCGATCTCGAGTCCCGGGTGAGCCTGCGGCTGGGCTCGCTCCTGGAACCGGTCGCGGGTGAGACTTTCGATTTGGTGGTGTCCAATCCGCCTTTCGTCATTACCCCGCGCAGTGCTGGCGAGCATTCTTCGGATCAATTCACCTACCGCGACGGCGGCCTGCCCGGCGACGACATCGTGGCCAACCTCGTCCGAACCTTGCCCGACGTCCTGGCGCCCGGCGGCACGGCGCAGATGCTCGGCAACTGGGAAATCCCTGCAGGCAGCCGCTGGAGCGAACGGCCCGCGTCGTGGCTGGCAGGGTCCGGCACGGAGGCATGGTTCATCCAACGGGAACAGGTGAGTCCGGAGCTGTACGCGGAGACCTGGTTGCAGGACGCCTCCGAGGGCCGCGACCGTAAGCTCTACCGTGACGCCTACGCCGCCTACCTGCAGGATTTCGCGTCCCGCAACGTGGACGCCATTGGCTTCGGAATGATCTGGCTGCGGCGGCCCGAAAGCCCGCGTCCGGGAGATGCGCCCGCCCGCTTCGAGGAAATCACGTACCCCATCGAGCAACCGATCGGCCCGCACCTCGCCGCCGCCGTCGAACGCGCCGATTGGCTCGATGCCCACGAACTCTCAGAGGCCCACTTGGTGGTGGCCGAGGACGTGACCGAGGAACGCCACCAGCGGCCCGGCGCCGAACACCCCGGCGTCATCTTGCTGCGCCAGGGCGCGGGACTGCGCCGGACGAACCTGTTGAGCACCGAGCTGGCCGGTTTCGTGTCGGCATGTGACGGCGAGCTGTCCGTCCGCCAGCTGATTGGCGCCTTGGCCGCCCTCCTGGGTGGAGACGACGACTTCGACGACGACGCTTTCCGCGCAGGTCTGCTCTCCGACGTCGGTAACCTGGTCCGCGACGGTTTCCTGCTTCCCACGGCATAGGACAATTGCGGCGCCCCCGGCGGATAAACTGTTCCGGTGAATGAAGACAATGGGGTATCCACCGGGCTGGCATCCCCGAAGCGCCGGAAACGGCCCGAGAAGACGGTGGAGATCACCGACCCCAAAGCGATCCGTGCCCTTGCGCATGCCGCCCGGCTTGAGGTCATCTCGGAACTGTATTCCACGCAACTGAGCCGCACGGCCACAGAGCTCGCCGCGCAGACCGGGCTCACGCCGAGCGCCATGAGCTACCACCTGCGGGCCCTCCAGAAATGGGGCATCGTTACTGCCGCGGACAACGAGGGCGATGCACGCGAACGCCGTTGGAAGGCCGCGGGTTCGGACTTCACCATCAAATCCGGCGGCAACGCTCCGAGCCCGGAGATCGCCGTCGTCGAACTCGAACTGGACGCTTTCCGGCGTCGGGCCACTGCCTTCACCCGGGCCCGTGGTGAGCGGCGCCAGCGGGGCGAGGCCGCGAACGAGGCAGCCGCCATGGTGTTGTCCAGCGATCTGCTGTACTTGACTCCGGATCAGCGGACGGATCTCAAGGCCAAATTCCAGGAACTCATCAGGTCATATGAGCTCGAGGATCCCACGCGGATTCCCGAAGGAGCGGTGCGAATCGCTACGATGTGGTCGATGATTCCGGACGACCGGACGCCGGCTTCAAGCTGACCCAGAACACTGTTCCTCCACAGCACTTGTGCACATGGAAACGCACGATTCTGCAAAATATGGTGAACTAGGCCAATATGGGCACGAGCCCAAGCAATTCATTTTTCTGTAGGAGAACCGTGCCCAGCAAGGCAAAAACCGGCAAGAAACTCGTGATCGTGGAGTCTCCGGCCAAGAGCAAGACCATCGCCAAGTACCTGGGCGAGGGCTTCATTGTTGAGGCCTCGATCGGCCACATCCGCGACCTCCCGCAGCCCTCGGACCTCCCTGCAGAACTGAAGAAGACCTCGGTTGGCAAGTTCGCCGTCGACATCGAGAACGACTTCAAACCGTATTACGTGGTGTCTCCGGACAAGAAGAAAAAGGTCGCCGAGCTCAAGGCCCAGCTGAAAGACGCTGACGCGCTCTATCTCGCAACCGATGGGGACCGCGAGGGCGAGGCCATCGCGTGGCACCTCCTGGAGGTCCTGAAACCCAAGGTTCCCGTCTACCGCATGACCTTCGGTGAAATCACCAAGGAAGCCATCCACCGCGCCATGGACAACCTGCGCGACGTTGACAGCGCCCTCGTGGACGCCCAGGAAACGCGCCGCATCCTGGACCGCCTGTACGGTTACGAAATCTCCCCGGTGCTGTGGCGCAAGGTTGCCCGCGGCCTGTCCGCCGGCCGTGTGCAGTCGGTCGTGACCCGCATGGTGGTCGACCGCGAACGCGAACGCATGGCATTCAAATCCGCATCGTACTGGGACCTGACCGGCCAGTTCGGTACCGGCTCCGCGACGTTCAAGGCAAAGCTCGCTGCGGTCGACGGCGCGAAGGTAGCCAGCGGCCGCGACTTCAACGACGACGGCGTCCTCACCTCCGCGAACGCGGTGCACCTCAACGAGGAACTCGCGACGTCGTTGGCCGCCGGACTCGAGAACGCGGACTTCCGCGTCCGTTCCGTCGACACCAAGCCGTACACCCGCCGTCCCGCGGCGCCGTTCACGACGTCGACCCTTCAACAGGAAGCCGGCCGCAAGCTGCGCTTCACCTCCAAGAGCACCATGCAGATCGCCCAGCGCCTGTATGAAAACGGCTACATCACTTATATGCGTACCGACTCGTCCGCCTTGAGCGACGAAGCCCTCACGGCGGCACGCCGCCAGGCCGCCGAGTTGTACGGTCCCGAGTACGTGCCGCAGTCTCCCCGGGTCTACGCCAACAAGGCTGCGAACGCGCAGGAAGCCCACGAAGCCATCCGCCCCGCGGGTGACTCTTTCCGCACCCCGGCCCAGGTGGCAAACCACCTGACTGGCGATGCTTTCCGGCTCTACGAACTCATCTGGAAGCGCACCATCGCCTCCCAGATGGGCGACGCCAAGGGCTCTACCGCCACCATCCGCCTCGGCGCAGTGGCTACCGATGGGCGCGACGCCGAATTCTCGGCCTCCGGCACGGTCATCACCTTCCCCGGCTTCCTCGCAGCCTATGAAGAAGGCAAGGACGAGAGCCGCGGCGACGACGACTCCGACGAAGCCCGGCGCCTTCCCAACGTGGCCAAGGACGATTCCCTCACGGCTTCGGACATCATTGCTATTGGCCACGAGACCTCGCCACCGCCGCGGTACACGGAAGCATCCCTGACGGCGGAGCTGGAAAAGCGCGGCATCGGCCGCCCGTCCACCTATGCGTCCACGATCTCCACCATCCAGGACCGCGGCTACGTCCGGAAGCAGGGGTCTGCGCTGGTTCCCAGCTGGATCGCCTTCTCCGTGATCCGCCTGCTGGAGCAGCACTTCACCGACTACGTGGACTACGAATTCACGGCAGACATGGAAGGCGACCTGGACAAGATCGCCAACGGCCAGGCTGTAGGGGCCGCTTGGCTCAAGCACTTCTACTATGGTGAAGACGCCGATCCCGGCCTGCTGAGCATCGTCAACAACCTTGGTGAAATCGATGCGCGCGAGATCAACTCGGTGCCGATTGCCGAGGGCATCACGCTGCGCGTCGGGAAGTTCGGCCCGTACTTGGAAAGTTCGATCCCCACCGTCGACCCCAAGACCGGCGAAGTCGTGGAGTCGGCGCGTGCCAACGTCCCCGAGGACCTCGCTCCGGACGAGCTCACTGCGGCCAAGGCCGTGGAGCTCATGGAAACGGCTGCCCCCGAGGAACGCGTCCTGGGCGCGGACCCGCACACCGGACACACCGTGGTTGCCAAGAACGGCCGATACGGCGCCTACGTCACTGAGATCATCCCGGAGATGACCGAGGAGCAACTGGCAAACCAGCCCGTGGAGTACTACAAGAACGGCAAACCCAAGCCGCCGAAGAAGCCCGTCAAGGCAAAGCCGCGCACGGGTTCGCTCTTCAAGTCGATGTCCGTTGATTCGGTCACGCTCGACGAAGCCATTCAGCTCATGAGCCTGCCCCGCGTGCTCGGCGCGGACGCCGAAGGCAACCCCATCACGGTGCAGAACGGCCGTTTCGGGCCCTACCTGAAGAAGGGCACGGACTCGCGGTCCATCGGATCCGAGGAAGAGATCTTCACCATCACCCTGGAACAGGCGCTGGAGATCTACTCCCAGCCGAAGCAGCGTGGTGCGCGTGCTGCCGTACCGCCCCTGGCCGAGTTCGGTCCGGACCCTGTCTCGGAGAAGAACATCGTGGTGAAGGAAGGCCGTTTTGGCCCGTACATCACCGACGGCGTCACCAACATCACCGTTCCGCGCGCCACGTCCTTGGAGGAGCTGACCCGTGAGCAGGCCATTGAGCTGCTCGCCGAGAAGCGCGCCAAAGGCCCGGTCAAGCGGACCACTACGGCCCGCAAGGCGCCTGCGAAGAAGGCTGCGGCAAAGAAGTAACTCGCCACGAGATCGTGGGTGTGGGCCGGGGGCTGCGTTCTGGAACGCAGCGCCCGGCCCACACCCACGTATTGGGTTTCCTGGGTTTCCACATAGCTTGATTGGCCGCTTCCGGGCTCTCCGCCGCTCACCGAAACTGGTGCAGTGAACAGTTACGGAAACATCGACTCCGTTGTCCCGGTGGACCCGCTCGCGGAAGTTTGGGATTACTTGGAACCGGCGAAATCCCCGGCACTGTCCGCACCACGGGGCCCTCAAGCCGCCGCAGTTCCAGCGCTCACGAGCATTGGCGCGCCTCCGCTTCCGGATGGGAACATGTGGCGGACAGAGGAGTTGCTGTCCCAAGGACTGAGCAAGCGACGTATGAACGAACACCTCCGATACGGCTCACTGGTAAGGGTCCGCACGGGAGTCATGGTCCGTGGCACGTTCTGGCGTGGGCTTTCGGACGATGACCGGGAGCGCGCCCGGTTGGCGGCGTATTGCCATAGGACCCTCCGCCTCACGGCGGATGGGCTTACGTTCAGCCACACCTCCGCCGCCCGTCTGCACCGTTTGTATTTGTGGAGGGCTGATCAATTGATCCACGTCATCATTCCGTACCACGCAGCGAGCGGATCCCATGCGGCCGACGTCAGGGCTCATTCAGGCCTCCTCCTGCCTGGGCAACGGATCGAGATTGATGGACTTCCAGTGACAGCACTCGACCGCACCGTTCTGGACTGCGCACAGATACTGAACTATCGGCAGGGCCTGATTCTCTTGGACCACGGCTTGAGGCTCGGATGCAACCGTGAGTGGCTCGAGTCAGCGTGTGCCGGTCTAGTCGGTGCCCGGGGAGTCACGGCGTTCCGAAAAGCCTTGGCCTTCGCGAACCCATTGTCCGAATCCCCGGGCGAGACATTGACGCGGGACGCTATCGCGAAGCTCGGATTCCCGGATCCCGTGCTCCAGTTGCGGGTCCAAACACCCCGTGGCGCCTACCGGTTCGACTTCGCGTGGCCGCACCTTCGAGCCGCGCTCGAGTTCGACGGCAAGGCAAAGTACTTCGACTACAAGCCAACTGCGGAAGTGATCTTCGAAGAGCGGCAAAGGGAGAAGCTGCTGGCCGAGCAGGGCTGGCGAATCCTGCGTATTGATTGGAAAGGTCTCTTCGACGAACGCGGCCTGAAAGTGCGCCTGCTCAGGCTTCTTCGGGGGTGAGATCGTGGGTTCGGGCCGAGGACTACGTTCCGGAACACAGCCCCCGGCCCCCACCCACGATCTCGGCGGCGAGACAGCCGGGAATTGCTTCCGGCGGGGAAACCGTGATCGAGTGGAACCATGACAGATCAGCCTGCAGCCCCGGAATCCCTGCCCTTGAACGACCTTGAGTCCAAGCTCGCAAAGGCCGGGCAACCCGACGCGAACCCGGTGGACGTCATCCTGGCCTTCCTGAACAACGAGGTCTACATCCTGAGCACCGACTCCCTGGATAAGCCTGACGCCGCCGTGGAGCCTCTTGTCCTCGCCAACTCCGAGGGTCAGCCTGTCCTCGCCGTGTTCAGCCACCCGAGCCGGGTGGAATCGCACTTCCTCGAAGCCGCGCCCAACGTCCTGGGCACCCACGGTTCAGCGATTCTGGACAGCATCGGCGACGAGCTGGGCTTGGTGATCAACCCCGGCAGCGAGCACGGCTTCGAGATGGGCCCCGAAGGCATTGCGAACGTCCGCCGCGACTTTACCCGCGCGGACGAAGCCGAAGAAGCCCACGAAGCCACCGCCCCGGCCGCAGATGCGGACGCGGAATCACGCACCGGCGGACCCCAGGATTAATTGACTAACCGCCGGCACGAATCGGCAGTCGTAGTTGCTTCACACGCTTCGAATCGGGGAATAATGGCAGAATGCGTCTTGGCGTCCTAGACATCGGTTCCAACACCGTCCATTTGCTTTTGGTGGACGCGCATCCGGGCGCACGCCCGGTCGCGTTTGCCTCCCACAAGCGACCGCTTTCGCTGGTTCAGTTCCTGGACGCCGACGGTAACATCAACGACGCCGGACAACACGAGCTCATCGAATTCGTCCTCGAAGCGTGGGAGTTCGCAGCCCGCCACAAGGCCGAGGATCTCCTGGCATTTTGTACCTCGGCCATCCGCGAAGCCACCAACGGCGTCGAGGTCCTTGCCCGGGTGAAGCACGAGACCACTGTGACCCTGCAGGAACTGACAGGCAGCGAAGAAGCGTCCATGACGTTCTTCGCGGTCCGACGCTGGTACGGCTGGGGCGCCGGTCCGATCCTGGACCTGGACATTGGCGGCGGCTCTTTCGAAATGGCGTTTGGCCAGGACGAATTGCCCGAGCTCGCGGTGTCAGTGCCGCTTGGCGCCAGCCGTTTGACGAGGGACTGGCTCCACAATGACCCGCCCACGGCAAAGAGCGTCAAAGAGCTGCGCAAGTATATTCGCCACACTCTCAAGCCGGTGGTGCGCGAGTTCAAGCAATTGGGCCGGGCCAACCTGGTGGCCGGGACCTCCAAGACCTTCCGTTCGCTTGCACGCATCGCAGGCGCGGCCCCCAGCGGCGCCGGTCCGTACGTCAAGCGGGAACTCCACGCCACGGACTTGGGCCTCTGGGCCCAGCGGATCTCGGCGATGACCGTCGAGGACCGGCTCTACCTCCCGGGCGTCTCGGATGCACGGGCGGCGCAGATCCTTGCGGGGGCGCTCGTCGCTGAGGCCGCATTGGAAATGTTCGAGTTTCCCAGCATGGAGATCTGCCCTTGGGCCTTGCGCGAGGGATTGATCCTGCGCCGGCTCGACCAGCTGATCTTCGATGGCCCGCTGGCCCCGGCTCCGCACGTCGGGCTCGGAGGTGCGGTACCGGTACCACGCCTGGGCGCCAACACCGGAACGGCCGCGCCAGCGGCAGTATCCATACCAATCCCCATCGCCGGGAGGCAGGCCAACTAACATGAGCACCGACGTCGAGCATTCCGAAGAAGACACGCCGAGGATCCCGGTGGCGCTATCCAGCGCCTCTGTCTATCCGCTCAGCGTCCATGACGCCTTTGCCGTGGCCCAGGACCTGGGGTACGACGGCGTCGAGGTGATGGTGACCAACAACGCCACCAGCCAGAACCCGGATGCACTCATCCAGCTAAGCCATCGATACGACCAGCAGATCGTCTCCATCCACGCGCCCACCTTGCTGCTGACCCAGCAGGTTTGGGGTCCGGCGTGGAACAAGATCGAGATGTCCTGCCAGATGGCGCGCGAAGTCGGCTGCAACACTGTGGTGGTCCATCCGCCGTTTCGGTGGCAGTCGAACTATGCGGAGAACTTCGCTGCCGGTGTGCGCGAGATCGCCGCGATGTACCAGGTGCACATCGCGGTAGAGAACATGTATCCGTGGCGTGTGCGCGGCCGGGAGGCGCTCGCGTACCTTCCGCACTGGGATCCGATGGGGCAGGATTACGACGACGTCACGTGGGACTTCTCGCACGCCGCCACCGCGGGTGCCAACAGCCTTGAGGCGATCCGGGCGCTCGGGAGCAAGCTGCGCCACGTCCACCTCACCGACGGTTCGGGCTCGGGCAAGGACGAGCACTTGATCCCGGGTTACGGGACCCAGCAGTGCGCCGAGGCGCTGCAGTATCTCGCATCCAACGGATTCGAAGGCACCGTGGTTGCCGAGATCTCCACGCGCAAGGCCAAAGCCGCCGGCGAACGTGAGGAATGGCTCGCCGAGACACTGCGTTTCGCGCGCCAGCACTTGGGGGCGCCGCTCGTGGGAGCCTTCGAGATCTAGGTTCCTTAAACGAGAAAGCACCGGCGGTCGATACGGGAAAATGGGGGGAAACCCGTTCGACCACCGGTGCTTGTGGCGGACATCCCCATGCCCGCCTCATCACTCGCACCCTCAATGAGGTAACTACTAAGTTACGGAGCGATATTGGGTGCAGCCTGCAATAATCTTGGGAACTAGCTGGGAATCCTCGGCGCCCCTGGACGGTCCTGCATTGGTTCTGCAGCGGAGCAGCTGAACTGGCATCATGGAGCCATGAGCAACCGAATCGCATTCCTTGGCTGTGGGTCCATGAACGAGGCCATTCTGGGGGGCCTGTTGGCTGCCGGAACGGATCCCTCGGACGTCGTCGCCACCGTACGCCGCGCAGAACGCGCCGCCGAACTGGCCGAGCGCCACCATGTCATGACCATCGCCGGGGCCGAGGAACCAGATAACAACAAGCTGGCCACGAAGGGCGCTTCGGTTGTCATCCTGGGTGTCAAGCCTGTGGGCATTGCCGATCTCGCCCGCGAAATCTCACCGTCGCTGGCCAAGAACACCATCGTGATCAGCGTTGCCGCCGCCGTGTCCATCGCCCAGTTGGAAGCAGCCCTGCCCGCGGGCCAGCCCGTCATCCGCACGATGCCCAACACGCCCGCCAAGCTCGGACGCGGGGTGGTTTCCGTTTCGCCCGGGACCAACTGCACCCCCGAGCAGCTCCAGCAGGCCAAGGACATCCTCGCTGCCGCGGGCACGGTCGTGGAAATCCCCGAGGACCAGGTGGATGCCCTGTCCGCCATCAGCGGCTCGGGCCCCGCGTACGCCTTCTACCTGGCTGAGGCGATGGCTGCCGCCGGCGTCGAACTTGGCCTGGATCCCGAACTCTCGCTCATGATTTCCCGCGAGACTGTGGCCGGTGCCGGTTTTATGCTCGCTGAGCCGGGAGCAGACCCCACGGCCCTGCGCATTGCCGTGACCAGCCCCAACGGCACCACCGAACGCGCCATCGCGGCGTTCAACGACGGCGGGATACCGGCGATCATCGCCGACGGAGCCCGCGCCGCAGCGGCCCGGGCCGCGGAGATCACACAGCAGCTGGCTTAGTTCCTCCCACCGCAGCTACGGCCGCGCAGCGAACCGTTCCAGCAGGTCCACGTGCCCTGACACAATCAGCATGTCGCGGCCGGAGACCTTCGTGTCCGGCCGGGCGTAGGTGAAGTCTTCGCCCGGGGATTTCACGCCGACAATGGTCACGCCGTACTTGGAACGGACCTTGGACTCATCCAGCGTGAAGCCCACGGTTTCCTTGGGCGGGTACATTTTCACGATGGCGAAATCGTCGTCGAACTCGATGAAGTCCAGCATGCGCCCCGAGACCAGGTGTGCCGCGCGCACTCCGGCGTCGGCCTCGGGGTAGATGACATGGTTGGCGCCGATGCGCGTGAGGATCTTGCCGTGTGAGGCCGTGATCGCTTTCACCCAGAGGTGTTCGATGCCCAGATCCACGAGGTTCACCGTGATGAGCACCGAGGACTCGATCGAGGTTCCCACACCCACTACGGCGGAGCTGAATTCCTGCGCGCCGAGCTGGCGGAGGGCATCGATGTTGGTGGCGTCCGCCTCGACGACATGGGTCAGCACGGAAGCCCAATTCTGGACGAGCGTGCGGTCCCGCTCGATGGCCAGGACTTCGCGTCCCTGCTTGACGAGCTGCTCGGCGGTGGCTGCACCGAATCGGCCCAAGCCGATCACCAGCACGGGCGCGTTGTGCGCCGGCCGGTTGGGGGCGCCTGTTGAATTAGCCAATGATCGGCCTCTCTTCCGGGTAATGGAATAGCTGCCTGCGCTGGCGGAGGGCCAGGGCGGAGGCAAGGGTTATGGTGCCGATGCGGCCGGCGAACATGAGGGCGGCGAGAACGTAGACCCCCGCCGGCGGCAGTTCCGCGCTGAGGTTCGTGCTGAGTCCCACGGTGGCAAAGGCTGAAATGGTTTCGAAGAGTACCCGGTCCAGGCTGGCGCCGCTGATGGCCAACAGCAGGAATGCGGATACGCATACCAAGGTGGCGCCGGCGACGATCACCGAGATGGCTACCCGCATGGTGCCCTCGGGGATCGTGCGGCCGTAGACCTTGACGTCGTCGTCGCCCCTGGCCTCAGCGACGATGGCGAGGAACATGACCGCGATGGTTGTCACCTTGATGCCGCCGGCCGTCGACGCCGAACCGCCGCCGGCGAACATGAGCGCGTCCGACAGCAGCCTCGTGGTCGAATCCATGTGCCCCTGGTCGACCAGGTTGAAGCCACCGGAGCGCGTCATGACCGAGGCGAAAATGGAATGCGTGATCTTGTCGCCGACGCTCATGTTGGCGATGGTGTTGGTGTTGTCCCACTCCATCAAGGCCCAGAGGACTGCGCCGGCAATGAGGAGGATCAGGGAAACCTGGATGGTCAGCTTGGTGTGGAGGCTCCACTTCCTCCAATTCAGGCCGTGCCGCCGGAGCACCAGCATCACCGGAAAGCCGAGGCTGCCGAGGAACACGCCAAGCATGAGCGGCACGAGAATCCACAGATCGGTCTCGTACGGCACGATTCCGTCGGAATGGGGTGTGAAACCGGCATTGTTGAAGGAAGAGATCGAGTAGAAGACTCCGTGCCAGACGGCCTGCCAGAAGTCCTCGCCTAGCGTCAGGAACCGGGGAATCATCGCGATGGCCAGGACGGCCTCGATGGTCACGGACGTCGAGATGACGATCCGCAACAATGTACCCACTTCGCCCAAGCGGCCGGCGTTGTTCATGGCCTCCTGGGCAATGAGCTTGCCCCTCACACCGAGCCGTTTGCTGACCATGAGCGCCAGGAGGGAGGCGAGTGTCAGGGTTCCCAATCCGCCGACAAAGATGCCGACGAGAATCACGAGCTGGCCGAAGAAGGTCCAGTGCGTCGCCGTCGACACAACCGTCAAACCGGTCACGCACACGCTCGAGACAGCGGTGAACAGGGCCTGGTGGATGGGAGTGACCGCACCGTCGGCCGATGCCGCCGGCAGGGAAAGCAGGCCGGTGAACAAGAGAATCGCGAAGACGTAGGCCGTGAGCGCCAATCGGGCCGGTGAGGAGTTGGCGATGTTGTCGATGAAGTCGCGGATACCCGTGAAAATCCACAGGCCTCCCCGCTCCGGCTGGACGGTTTGCCAGCTGGCCGGGTCTAGGGACCTCGACTGGCTTTGAGTCATGGCAGTGCTGTTCGCTTCTGGTCGATTGATTCTGCTTTCCTGAGTAGTAAACCACTAATCGCCCGCTGTAACGGGGCAGGTGCGTTCCGCCGCTCGGGTAGCCTGTCATTGATGACTTCCTGGGCAGGCCTCCGTCCGTCCCCGCTGCCAACGACGGTGGCGTGGGATCCCGCCATGACCGCATACAATTTCGGTCCTTCGCACCCGATGGCCCCTGCGCGGCTTGAGCTGACGGCCAGGCTCGCCGCGGCGCTCGGACTTTTCGACCTGGAGCATGTGTCCGTCCAAGCGCCTGAGGTCGCGTCCGACGTCGAACTCCTGGCAGTGCACAGCGCCGAATATGTCGCCGCGGTGCGGCGTTCAAGCGAAGATCCGACGACGCCGGACCCGGAACGCGGGCTCGGCACCGAGGATGATCCAGCGTTTGCAGGGATGCACGAGGCCAGCGCCCGGCTCGCCGGAGGGTCCTTGCTCGCGGCCGAGGCAATCCTGTCCGGGACCGCGGTCCGGGCCGTCAACTTCGGCGGCGGCCTTCACCATGCCTCCCGAGAGCGGGCCAGCGGCTTCTGTATCTATAACGACGCCGCTCTCGCCGTGCAGAGGCTGCTCGACGGCGGTGTCCGGCGGGTCGCGTACATCGACGTCGACGCCCACCACGGCGACGGCACCCAGAGCATCTTCTGGAACGACCCCAGGGTCCTGACGATTTCCCTGCACGAAAGCGGGCTCTCGCTGTTCCCGGGAACGGGATTCGCCAACGAGATCGGCGGCCGGGACGCCCTGGGGACGGCCGTCAACGTGGCGTTGCCTGCGTGGACGGGGGACGCAGGGTGGTTGCGCGCCTTCCATGCCGTGGTACCCCAACTCGTGCAGGCCTTTGAACCTGAAGTCATTGTGAGCCAGCACGGCTGCGACTCCCACAAACTCGATCCCCTCACGCACCTCAACCTGAGCGTGGACGGCCAGCGCGAGGCAGCCAACGCCGTCGCGGGCCTCGCCGCCAGGTTCTGCGAAAACCGTTGGATCGCCACCGGGGGAGGGGGGTACGACATCACGGGAGTCGTACCGCGCACGTGGAGCCATTTGATCGGCATCGTGGCCCAACATCCTGTCCAGCTGACGGCTCCGGTTCCGGAGGCTTTCCGGAGCCATGTCAGGGAAAAGTACGGGGATACGGTTCCCGAACTCATGGGCGACGGCGTGGACACCTGGTGGCGTTCGTGGGAGGTCGGCTATGACCCGGCTGACGCCGTGGACCGCACCATCATCGCCACCCGCAAGGAAATCTTTCCGCTTTACGGTCTGGATCCCTGGTTCGACTGATAGCTGCTCGGCCGGCCGCGCAAGGCTGGGTCAACGCCGCGCGCATATGCGAAATAGTTGATGCCTTTTGGCGTATATGTCGCTAGGGTGGGAGGCATGGTGACTGACGACGTATTTGCCGTCATTGCTGAGGCAACCCGGCGTGACATTCTGGTTTCCCTCCGCTCTGGGGATAAGGCTGTGGGGGAACTGGTGGAGGAGCTCGCAGCGAGCCAGCCCACCATCTCAAAGCATTTGAAGGTACTCCGCGAGGCGGATCTCGTCAGCATGCGCGCGCAGGGACAGAAACGCTATTACGCGTTGAACCCGAAGCCGCTCGCCGGTGTTGCCAGCTGGCTGGAGACGTTCGACGTCGGACCCGCGAAGCCCGCGGCCGAAGCCGCCACGCCGGCCCGCAGCCCCCGGCCACGTACGGCAGGCCAGGGCGCCACGGGCCAGCCGGATGCCGCGCGGAACCAGACCGACGGCGAGCCGATCGTCGCTTCTCCGGCGAGCACCGACGTCGAGCGCTCGCCTGAAGCCGCTACCGCCACCGGAGCTGTTGCTGCCGCCGCCGGAATCGACGACACCAGGCCGCAGCAGATCGGCCGCACGGTTGGCCGTGCCGCAACCAAGGCTGCGGACCTCTTGGCGAACCTGCCGAACCTGCCCAACCTGCCGAAGTTCGGGCGGAAGAAGTAGCGGCAAGTTGGCGTGATCCCGGTCACGCCGCGATTGGCTTCTGCCCGATGTTGGTCCGGGAAGTCCCTGCAACCTTTGTGGCCGTGCGCGATCCCCGCCACTTTCAGAGTCATGGGCCGGGCCGGAGGCCCGCTGGCGCAGCCCTTCGGATCTAGTGCCGCCTTTCTGAAGTTGTGGGACGGCTGGCTTCGCGAGGATCTGTTCCTGGGTCATTGGTCCTTTTCGACGGCAAAAGATGCCGACTTCGCCGGGAAATTGTTCGACGTGCTGCTTGGTCGTAATCGGTTCGGATGGAGATTGGCGCGCGTCTGATGCGAGCATGGCGGGGTCGTTTCAGATCCGCCGTTCGGCGCAGAAGTTGTAGGGAGTCACATGGATTCGAGGCTGGAAGCAGTCCGGGACACCGTCTTGGCGCGGAACCCGGGCGAGCTGGAATTTCACCAAGCCGTCACCGAGGTCTTCGAAAGCCTTGGCCCGGTACATGACCGGCACCCGGAATTCCTCGAGGGCGCTGTCCTTGAGCGCCTGTGCGAACCGGAGCGCCAAATCATCTTCCGCGTCCCGTGGACCGACGACGCCGGACGCGTTCACGTCAACCGTGGTTTCCGCGTCGAGTTCAATTCAGCCTTGGGCCCCTACAAGGGTGGACTGCGCTTCCACCCCTCGGTCTATCTGGGCATCGTCAAGTTCCTCGGCTTCGAGCAGATCTTCAAGAATGCCCTGACAGGCATGCCGATCGGTGGCGGCAAGGGCGGCTCGGATTTCGATCCCCGTGGCCGCTCCGATGCCGAAATCATGCGCTTTTGCCAGTCATTCATGACCGAGTTGTACCGCCACATCGGTGAATACACGGACGTTCCTGCCGGCGACATCGGTGTGGGAGGCCGCGAGATCGGCTACCTGTTCGGCCAGTACAAACGCATCACCAACCGCTATGAGTCGGGTGTGCTGACTGGCAAGGGAATGTCGTGGGGCGGCTCCCTGGTCCGTCCGGAAGCCACTGGTTTCGGCACGGTCATCTTTGCCCAGGAGATGCTCAAGACCCGGGGCCAGTCCTTCGACGGCCAACGCGTCGTGGTGTCCGGTTCGGGAAACGTAGCCATCTACGCGATCGCGAAGGCCCAGGCCCTTGGCGCCACGGTGGTTGCCTGTTCCGACTCCGCGGGCTATGTGGTTGACGAGGCCGGCATCGATGTCGCGCTGCTTCGCCAGATCAAGGAAGTCGAGCGGGGCCGGCTCACTGAATACGCGGAGCGACGCCGGGGCGCCAGTTATGTGGCCAGTGGCTCGGTCTGGGATGTCAACGGTACCGTTGCCCTGCCATGCGCGACTCAAAACGAGCTCGACGGCGACGCAGCGGCCAAGCTCGTCAGCAACGGTCTGCTGGCAGTCGCCGAAGGCGCCAACATGCCCTCCACCCGTGAAGCCGTTGCCGTTTTCCAGGACGCAGGCATCCTGTTTGCCCCGGGCAAGGCGGCCAACGCCGGTGGCGTAGCAACGTCGGCCTTGGAGATGCAGCAGAACGTCAGCCGCGATTCCTGGTCCTTCGAACACACGGAAGCCCGCCTGACGGAAATCATGGTGGGCATCCACGATCGCTGTGCCGCAACCGCGGAGGAATATGGCGCCCCGGGCAACTATGTCCTGGGTGCCAACATCGGCGGCTTCGTGAAGGTCGCCGACGCCATGCTGGCACAGGGCCTGATCTAGCGCGCCGCGCCCACCGAACCCACCCTGCCC
>NZ_JBYSXB010000047.1:0-38278 GCF_058781765.1 Arthrobacter sp. FW306-1B-G06A
TCGAATATGAAACAATCAACCGGACCGCGCTCACAGCGGCCTAAGACCCCGAGTCAACAAAAGCCGGGGCAGTCCCAGTTGATCCAGGTCAGGGCTCGCTGTTTTTCAGCCTGAGTTCTAGTCGCTTCATCCACAGCGAAAGACTAGCAAGCAACAGCCTCCCGCTTATTAGGCAGAGGCCATAGCCGATCTTTCGGGGCTGCTACTGGTACATTCGCCCTGTGGGTCCGGTGTTGGGCTGACGGTTACTCCCTGGGGAAGGCGCTACCGCAATGAAGATTGAACTCCTACCTGTTGATCAGGCCGAAGCAGAGATGCCGGGCAGGGCGTCTTTGATGATGCCGAAGGATGCCCAACCCGGCCCCTTAGTCACCGGCGACGGATCTGTTGACTATCTGTGCAGTAACTGCGGCCTCACATTGGCCAAGGGGCTGGAGGACGCCTCCCAAATTCAAGGCGTCCAATTGAAATGCCCCAGATGCAATGGCTGGAATCGTAGTCGGAACTGATGGATTGGCGGGCCGTTCATGTCAAGGTCTCGCTCAGAGGCTGAGCAGCGCGGATAGCTGGGACTGTATACCTGCCGAGATCTGGGAGTGAGCATAGGGCGACGGGTGCGTGCCGTCACTGGTCCACTTGCTGGCGGTGGATGCGTCAAAGTTCCAGTAGCCGCTGTCCCGCGCAGTCTCGGCAACGTCTGCGACTTCCAAGATCCCCGTAAGCGGGGCGGGCTTGGTGCGGATCAGCGCGTTCAACTGGAGGCGCAGTGCCTCGTTGGCGTTCTTCGTTTGGTTCGTCGTTGACTTCCAGGTGTCCGTTGACGTGGTCTGCGGCGTGATCGTCGTCTGGATGACCTTCAAGCCTTGTGCATTCAGGTAGTCCCACGCGGCCTGCTGGTTGGTCTGGATGTTCGCCCACGTCGTGCCGAGGCCATTGATGCCGTCCTCGAAGATAGCGTGGGTGCAGTACTGCAACAGTGCCGCCCTATGGTAGCGGCCGCTATTTGCCGCCCACTTGGACGGGACTTCCGATCCCGCCGCAAGGTTGATGAAGGGGATTCCAAGTGCCACGAGGGCTTGGACTAGGAAGGAGTTGTCGTAGGTGTCGTTGTAGCCTGCGGCGATTGAGTCCCCGACGATGGCCACGAACGGCTTGACCTGCTCGGGAATGCCGAGAATTGCCGCCGGCCCGTAGAGCCGTTCGTACGTGGCCGCTATGGTTCCCGAGGTTGTCTTGTCTGTGATGGATGTGCCATGTTCGCCGCCCTCGTTGGTCGCAGCGGTCTGCCCGAGCGGCCATGTCATCCCTGCGGATGCCACGGAGACATAGGTGCGGGTGTAGAAGTTCGCCAGGATGGACGGGCCAGCACTGAAGCTAACGGGGTCGCTTGTGACGGTCGCGCCGGGTTCGATCACCACGTCACGCTTCCCGCCGAAGTAGACAGGGAAGAAAGTTCCTGTCGGGTATTCGACGCTTGCCCGGACGGTGATGGAGTTGGCGCCGTCCGCTTCGGAGCCGTTGTTGTTGATCGAGTTGGTGTAGACAAGGCGCGGGGCATGGAAACCGACAAGCGCGGCGTGAAGGAACCGGTAATTGCCGGATGTGTCCGTGCCGTTGGAACGGCCGATCTGCGCAACGGCGCCCGCGGCGGAGAGTGTGGCCGGCGCGAAGGACGTGCGGGATGCCACAGGCCTTAGCGATGTGATGAAGTGTTTGGCGCTCTCGGCGTTCACTGCCGCTAGGTCTGCGGCGGACTGCAGTGTTGCCCGCTGCTTCAGGGACCGGCTCATGCGTGCACCGTGCCGGTGATCACGAGGTCCACGGCCGTCGCGGTCCCAGCGTAGGCAGCAATGATGTCTCCCGGCCCGAGCATGGACCCGCTGATGTAGTCCTTCAATGGCAGGGTGTCATTCCCGGCGAGTGAGTATCCGCTGATGATCCGGTGGGTGCCATCTCCCAGGGTTCCGCCAGTTTTGACGATCGACAAGTAGACGGTGACCGCTGAGGCCGTGGTGTTGCAGAGACTTGCCTGAGCTACCTTCACTGACGTTGCTGCCGCACAGGTGTAGACGGCGGCTTCAGATGTGCCAAGCTGCTGGGAGACAAGCACCTGCGGGCTTATGGACGCTGCGCCAATGATGTTCTGACCTGACATTTTAGCCTCCGAAGACGATTGAAAGAGCAGCGGAGAGACCGGCTGCTTGCTGAGGGGATGTGTAATTGGCGGATCCCGAGACGGGGGCATACGCGCCATCAAGCGCCGTCTTCGTGGCGGTGCCGCTCGTGTTGATGAACGCGGCGGTGGCGGCGTCTTGCTGGATACAGTTGATCGTCCATGCGTAAACGTGCGTGGCGTCCGTTATCACAACGGTGGAGTTGGTGGCCTGCATGAACTGTGGGAAAACGCCTTGCGTGCCCGAGTTCAGAATGTTGCCCGGCAAGGGGTTGCTGAACGTGTCCGTGATCGGCAGCGGCGTCGAGAAGCTCGTGTCCGTGACCGCGTAAACCTGGAACGACACATTCTTGACGTTCTGTTTACCGTTAGGGTCCCAAGTGACCATCGACGGGAAGGTGAAGCTCACTGGTCCTCCTCGAATTCGAGGCCGGCGCCCTTGGCTACAACCTTCATCCTTGCGGCGTAGCTGAATAGTGCCCGGATTTCGTCGGGGGTGGGCAATACGTCGCGCTTCTCAACGGATGTCGTGAGCCAGTCGATGTCGGCCATGATCTGGTGCAGCCTCGTCAGTTTGTAATTTGCTGGGGTTACCAAGCGGATTCCTTAGAAAGTGATCGGGTGTAATTGCTGGGGTGATTGGGGCAGCCACGCTCGTGCGCGGCTTCGGAGATGGTCAGGAAGTATGCCTCTGAAACAAGGCGAATAACGGGGAGGCAGCGGTCGCAGTCGCTTGGCCACACGTAGGCCGCTACGGCTGAGCCTTGGCACCGTCCCTCCCGGGCTTCTACGGCGGAGGTGACACTCGGTGCGGTAAGGCTCATCGTGAGCGGCTCAGGGGCATTCCGAGGCTCAGGCATCAAGCGCTCGAAGTTCTTCCGGGACGACGGTGCCAACGAGTACCTGCTGCGCCGGGGTCAGGTCCAGGCGGTTCAGGACGTTCTTCATGACAGTGACGAACATCCCCGCCGTCTGCTCGCTAATACGCAAACGACGTTCCTCGAAGCCAGACTTGGCCAGGAGATCAAGGAACTTGGCGGTCCTCTCAAGCGCACGCTCATACAGTCCGACTTCGACCTTTAGGGATTCAACTCCGAGCTTGGATGTCGTCGTGATGTCCGACAACGCATTCACCCTCGCCGCCAGCGCTGACTTCATCGCGAGTGATTCCGTGGCCAACATAGCCAAGGCCTCCAGAGGCTCTGTAACGCCCTCCAAACCCTCGGACGCAATCACCGCACGGACGTCGGCTTCCACGGCCGCTACCTCGAGCCTGCGGGCTGCTGCGGCCTTCACATGGCCGGCCGATCCACCATGTGTCGCGCAAACTGCGCCTCCGGCAATCGGCGAGCGCTGGCATGGTTCACCGTTTGAACGGTGGGCTGAACACTTTGCTTTCAAGGGTCGGACTTCTTTCGGAGCTTCCATAGGTCGGATATGTTCGTTCGTCTCGTTCATGCGGCGGACCTCGATGTTGGTGGGATGCCCTTGTCGAGCGCCATTGAGTAGTGGCCCCAGAAGTCGAGCTGTGCGACGTTGGTGGAGCCGTTGCGGTTCTTTGCCACGAGCATGGCGAGGTCGCCCCGTTTTTCGCCCATGATTTCCCGGTGGAGCAGGATCACTACATCCGCGTCTTGCTCCACCGCTCCGGATTCGCGGAGGTCGGAAATCTTCGGCATCTGGTCATCCCGTTGCGTGGATCCGCGGTTGAGTTGCGAGAGCGCCACGACCGGGATCTTCATGTCCATCGCCAGGATTTTCAGTTGCCGGGACATATCCGCGACGAATTCGTGCCGTGGGCGTTTGTCGCCGGCAGGCTGAGACATGAGCTGCAGGTAGTCCACGACAAGCCCGGCGAGGGGCTGGCGTCGGTGTACCGAGCGGGCAAACCGCTTGATGTCCGTTATCGTCACGCCCGAGTTGTCGTCCACGAACAGGGGCACGTTTTGCCAGGATGCGCGTCTGGTCCTGATCTTCTCCCAGTCGCCTGGCGTCAAGTCCCGCTCTATGAGCCGCCGCAGGTCGATACGCAGGTCCGCGGAGACTGCCCGCATCTGTACGTCCGTCTCCGACATTTCCAGTGACGAGAATGCTACAGAGCCCTTGGCCGTGAGCGCCTTGGCGAGTTGCAGGGCAATGACGGACTTGCCGACAGAAGGCCTCGCTCCTACCACGTACAAACCGCCTGGACGTAGGCCGCCGATGATGTTATTCAGCGCGGCCCACGGGGTGGGGATGTAGTTTGGTTTCTCATCGAGCTGCCCGAGCATGGCATCGATGGTTTCCCCGAAGGACTGGACCGTCGTTGACGTGCTGGTCTTCGTTGTCTGATCAACTTCCTTGCGGGCCAATTCCACCAGCTCGTGCTCATCGCCCGGCTGGGTGGCCAGGTCGTGGATCTTCTGCCCCGCTGCGGCGAGCCTTCTACGTGTGGCCAACTTGGCGACGATCCCCGCGTAGTACCCTCCCGAAGACGGCGTAGGGCATCCCTGGGCGATGTCGTGTAGGTAAGCGATACCGCCTACCCTCTCGACTTCCCCGTCCCGTGAGAGGGCGTCAGAGACGGTGACGACATCCACGGGCTCGTTTCGGCCGTGCAGCGTCATGATGCTCCGGTAGATCGTTTCGTGCGCGGGTCTATAGAAGTCCGGGCCGTTGACTATCTCCGAGATATCCGCGATGGCCTCCCGGGACAGCAGCATGGCGCCTAGCGTGGATTGCTCCGCTGTCATGTCCTGCGGGGGCATGTTGTCGCTCATGCGCCCACCTGCGTCCGGTGGAAGCTGGGATCCCAAGGGCTGCTGACGGGAATCTGCAACTGTCCTTGGGGCTCGTCGTCCCAGCGCCCCTCGTTCAGCCAGGTGGTCGGGTGCGGGGTGAACTTCGGATCTTTGCCAGCGACTTCCACCCGGAGAGCTTCAACACCCGACATGATCGTTTCGATGTCGGTGGATTTCAGCGCCTTGACGAGCGCCTTTTGGGCCGCCGCCTTGCCTACCCTGCGAGGGAACCTGGACCAGAAGGCCTCGAATTCGGCCGTCGAAGCCGCAGGCTTTGATGAAGTCTTTATCTCCCTTCCCATCCCATCCCTTCCTAAGGTGAGTTCGGTCGAGTCTCGCCGCGGCTCGCTCAAACTCACCTGAGTTTCGGCGGGGACGAGTGAGTCAACCTGAGCGCACGCGGGGCAGCGTGTTTTCCACCGAGGGTCGATCTTCTGGTGGTCTGAGAACCGCTTGATGTGGAGGTAAGCCCGGCCGTCTCCGTCCAAAATCCGCTGCACGCGCCCGGCCGCCATGATTTCCCCGAGGAGGTCATCGGGGTCTACGTCGTCGGTTGGGAGTATTTGCAGCTTGAGGCGGAAGACGTCGTCAGCCACATGGCCGTGATCACAGAGCGTGAAGTTCCACATTCCAACGAAGAAAAGCCTCGCCAGCGGCGACAGCTTGACGATGTTTCCGTCAGTCCAGAACTCGGGCTTGATGGTTCGAATACGCGCCATCAGACACCTGCCCAAGGCGCGTTCGCGATTACAACGCCATTCTTCGGGGTGGAAAAGTAGTTGTGGTCTACTTTTGCCCAGATGCGTTTGTCAGCCATGGTTGATCGCCTCGGCCTCCTCGAGGGCAGCCTCCCAGGCAAGACCGTTCGCGATACTGTCGGCCTCGACCATGAAGCACAAGTCCGGACGAGCCCAACTAAGCGACTCGGGAACGGGCGCGGGAGCCAAGTCACGGACTTGAAGACGGATGACATCCCCCGGACGGGCAAGGCTTAGCTTCTCGTCGGCGTGGCGATCTAACTGACCAGCGTCGTAGAGGCGACCAGAACGGTAGTTGTCCAGGTCGATGCGGATGACTTGAGAGATGATCACAGGGCCACCGCCGAAGAACCGGCTTCGAAGTGGTGCGGTATCATGGTTGTGGAATCAAGCTTTGAGGGCGTTCCGGTTTGCAGACCGGGACGCCTTTGCTTTGCGCTCATGCTGCGCGGCCTCCTCGTGAAGGATGAATGTCGGGGGAGTGGCGCTGGTTTGCCTTGGCGGGTGTGCTGCGTGCCCGGCGTTGGTGGCTCGGTGTGTCTTGCTGTCGGGCCACGGTTAGGCCTTCCGGGAGTCGGCGGCACCGGTGGGGATCGGGGCCAGGAGATCTTGGAGCTCGGCGATATTGACCCGAATCATTCGGGGGCCGACGCGGTACCCGGTGATGCGCCCGGCCGCGATGTATCGCCGGATGGATCTGACGGAGACGCCAGCGATGTCGGCTGCGATGGCAAGGCTGGCAAATTTAGGATTGGTCAAGGGGTTCCTTTAAATGCGAAAGGCCGCAATGGGTTCACGCCAAGAAGGCATGACCGATTACGGCCTTAGTTTTTGGTTGGGTGGAGGTGCCGGCTTACCGGCTGGAGTGCGCCCTGATTTTGGGCACAAAAAAGCCGAACGGGTGTCCGCTCGGCGAGATGTGCGTTTTCAACAAGTGGTCTTCTCAGATCCACCTCTCACACACTAAGAAACCTAGCGTGCCAGTCCGGGCCTGTCAACCCGGGGCAGCATGCGGCGCATGCTGCCTCTATCCCATGGGGATGGGCTATTGTCCACCCGCCATCTCGGAAAGCTTCACAGCAATCTCCGCGTCCCGCCCGGCGGCCGCGTGCTGGTACCGCAGTGCGGCCTGTGATGTGGAGTGTCCAAGTCGAGCCATGAGCTCGGCCAGTGTCGCCCCCGTCGATGCAGCCAGGACGGCCCCTGTGTGGCGCAGGTCGTGCCAGCGCAGATCTTCCCGACCCGCAACCTTCCGGGCCTTGTAGAAGCTCTTGTAGAGCGTGCTGGGGGATAGGTGCCCGCCGGTGACAGTCGGAAACAATAGGCCCTTGCGGCCCGGTTGCGCGTACTCGGCGATGTGGGCCTTGAGCATTTCCATCAGGTGCGGCGGTACGGCAACGTCACGTATACCGGCATCGGACTTTGGTTTGCCCACGATGACTTCGCCATCTGCCCTGACGACGCCACGACGGACGTGGAGCACGCCGTTCTTCACATCCACATCGTCACGGCGCAGCTCCACGAGCTCACCGAACCGTAGACCGCACCATGCAGCCACAAGCGTCATCGCCTTGTACTTCGCTGGCATGGCCTGGACCAACGCCGTGATCTCCGTCAAGCTGGCCGGCTTGATCTTGTGAACTCGTTTGGATGTGCCGGCGCCGCGGATGTGGCAAGGGTTGGCCGGGATCAGTTCATCCTCGACCGCGGTGGCAAGGATGGTCCTCAGGAGGCCGTAAGCGTGCGCCCTGGACGTTGGATGAGCCGAACCTAGGCCAGAGTGCCACTCGCGGACCAGCGGTGCCGTAATGGCCGTCAGCTTGATCTCCGTGAAGGTCGGCAGGATCTTGGCGTCAAGCATCGACCGGTAGTGTGCGCGGGTGCGTGGTTTAAGCTCCCGCTCCGTGATCCACTTTTCAGCGAAGGCTCCGAACGTTCCGTTCTTCCTCTTCACGGCCTGCGCGGTTCCCCATGTCCCGTTGCTGATCTCCCGGCGACGGTCGGAAAGCCACGCCTCAGCGTCTTCCTTGGTGTCGAACGTGTGTGGCGCCAGATGCTTCACGGTGTCCGGCCCCACATAATGAGCCTGGTAACGCTTGGAAGGGAGCTTGCGGATCGCTCCGAAGCCTCGCCTTGAGGGGGCCATGATTCTCCATTCGTGCAACATACGTGCAATAACAGTGTAAATCAGTGTCCGCTCGTGTTCATGTATGACAGGCGCTACTGTTTTTCATATTCGCAGCTCAGGACCGCTTTTCACTGATATTGAACAGTATCGCCAGCACCTAGGCGTCACTGGTTCGAACCCAGTATCGCCCACCAAGAAGAGGTCCTGTGCGAAACATGGTTCATGTTTCGCACAGGACCTCTTGTCGTTGCTCGTGGATCCGTCGCCCAATCACGCAAGGGGTGACGCCCGGACCACCCGGTTCCTTCCGAGTGACTTGGCTTCGTAGAGGGCCGCATCGGCGGCCGCAATCATCGCGGTGAGGTCGACGGCGTCGAACTCGGTTGACGTGACCCCGTAACTCACCGTTGGGACGTGGATGTCGTCGAGGCTCTTGGCTGCCGCCAAAGAGCGATTGATGTCGGCCGCGATGCTTTCAGCCCTTTCCTGGCTGGCTCCCGGCAAAAGCAGGATGAACTCTTCGCCCCCGTAGCGTCCGACCAGGTCCGTGGATCGTACCGACTCGGTGCACGCAGCCGCGAACGCCTGCAGTGCGGTGTCCCCGGCGGCATGACCGTACTCGTCATTGATCGCCTTGAAGTGGTCCAGATCGGCCAGGATCAATGAGGCGACCGAGTTTGTGGTGTGCAGGCGCTCGAGCTCCTTGGTGGCCAGCTCCATGAACGTGCCACGGTTGAGGAGCCCGGTCAGGTTGTCGCGGGCAGCGCGTTCGCTGAGCCGGTTGATCAACTGATCGTTGCTGAGGGCGGTCATGCTGAACGAGACGGCAACCAGGAGTATCAGCGTGACCAGGCTGGCCATGGAGGGGCCAAAATACAGGCGGAAGTTCGGTCCGCTTGGACCTTCGACGAGATACACGGACAGGCGGCAGAAATAGTAGGCCGCCAGGAATCCCGCGGCCAAGGCCATCGACTTGTGCACATGGGAGTAGCTGGAATCAAGTAGCCACAGATCGCGGGACGCCAACGCGATTCCCACAGTCATGAATCCCAGATAGACCAGGCCCCCGGACCACGTGTTGTGACCGGGGCTTTCCAAAACGGAGGCGATGGCCGTGACGCCACAGGCCGCGGCAAATTGCCACCGAGGCGGCGGTAACATCCTGAGGGACCGGGCGCCGGTCCACACGCTGAACGCTCCGCCCACCAGGAGGACGTTTCCCGAGGGATTCGCCCAGACTTGATACGGCGTCCCGTTGAGAAGGAACGCAAGGTTGCCTGCGAGGAAGAAGAGGAGTGCGATGCACCACCACCCGTTGTAGGACGACCGCGTGCGCCTGAAGGATGCGTAGAACAAGAGGAGCAGGGTCAGGGCGACCACGCCTAGGGCGACTCGCAGTGTTGTTATATCGAGGACCAAGATGCGCTCCAGTAGCCGAGGACGTGACCAATTATGGCACCGTGAGTCAAGGAACCTTGCGCGCCATGCGTGGGGCCTTGTGAATTACGGGACGGGGAAGTCCCGTCGACGGCCACCAAGGCTCCGCGTTTTCTTGTCGGCGGTGTGTGAAAGAGTTTTCTTATGACAGATCCACTGCTTGCCCATGCCACCGAATACGGCCGGATGTATGCCCGGTCCACGTCCGAGACCTTCTCGGTCCCTTCCATCACCACGGTGATCGGCCAGCAGGCCCATTCCCTGGACGGCTGGTTCGGCTACATGGGCGCCAGCAGCTTGGCGAAGGACCCGGAACTCCCGCAACATCTTTCCAGTCCTGCCAAGATGCGGCAGGCCGTCAACAAGGCAGCCAAGGCCGCGGAGGTGTACCGGGACGACGCCGCGCGCCGCGGCGACCGCGTGCACAACTACTGCGAGCAAGTGGCCCTCCGCGCCCTCGGACGCCCGCACCGCGTCAAGGAAACGCGTGAAGAGCTCGCTTCGAACGGCGAGGAAGCCTTCGCGGCCCGCTTCGATGAATGGTGGGAGCTGTACCGGGTGGAGCCCATCGCACCCGAGATTACTGTCTGGAACTCAAGCGTTGGTTACGCCGGAACCTTGGACCTCGTCGCCAAAATCAACGGCAGGGTCTGCCTGATCGACTACAAGACCAAGGGCACAACCCGTGACGGAACAGTGAAACCGCTCGACGACAAGGTAGTGATGCAACTGGTTGCGGGCATGAAGGCCGAGGAAAGCCTCGTGGATCCGGTGGCCGGGGAGTGGGAACCGTGGAAATACGGTGAGAACCCGGTCCTGCTTGCGGTGGCTATCGGCGAGACCGAAGTGCGTCCCCAGCGGGCCAATCCGGACGTTCTCAAGCACCACTGGTGGAAGTTCTGCGCCTTGAAGCGGGTGTGGGAGATGTCTGCCGATGTGGCCGCGGCGGGAACGGCGCTGCTCCCGGTAGCTCCGCCGTCGTACCCTGCCGCTGCAGCGCCCGCAGGCTCAACTAAACTGGCCTAGGCCCCTTTTGCCGGGACCGAAGCTTCGCCGATCGTGAGGAAAGACAGCACATGGCCATTTTGAGTATCCGTATCATCGGCGACCCCGTGCTCCGCACGGTTGCTGATCCAGTCACGGAATTCGGGCCTGAGCTCGCCAAACTGGTGGCGGACATGACCGAGACCATGGAGGACGTGGACGGTGCAGGGCTCGCCGCACCGCAGATCGGTGTCAGCCAGAGGGTCTTCACCTACCGGATCGGCGGGGTGGAAGGCCACATCATCAACCCCGTGCTTGAGAACAGCGATGACTTCCAACCCGACGAGGTAGAGGGCTGCCTCTCCATTCCCGGACTCGCGTTCCCGGTTCGTCGCCGCAGGACCACCCGTGCAACCGGTGTGGACTTCAACGGCAATCCCGTGTCCGTGGAGGCGGAGGGCATGCTCGCGCGCTGCTTCCAGCACGAGACCGACCACCTGGACGGGATCCTGTTCACGGACCGCCTGGAGGGTGAGGACCGGAAAACCGCTCTCCGCGCCATCCGCGCGGCGAACTACCACTCCGTGACTGAACGGACCACGGCCAAGAGGGCCAACACCGTGGGCTCGAGCTTCGGCAGCTTCGGGGCCGCCGAATGAAGGTGCTCTTCGCCGGCACCCCGGCTGTCGCCGTCCCTTCCCTTGACGCGCTGATCGAGGCCGGATTCGAGATCGTCGCCGTGCTGACCAGGCCGGATGCCCCGACCGGCCGCAAGCGGATCCTGACGCCGTCTCCCGTGGCGGCACGTGCGGCTGAACTCGGCATCGACATCATCCACGCCTCGAAAGTGGACGCCGGGACCACCGAGCGGATCGCTTCGTATGAGCCGGACGTCGCCGCGATCGTCGCCTACGGGGGCCTCGTCCCCAAAGCCGCGCTCGGAGTACCACGCCACGGCTGGATCAACCTCCACTTCTCCCTCCTCCCTGCCTGGCGCGGCGCGGCGCCGGTCCAACGCTCAGTCATCGCCGGTGACGACATCACCGGAGCCGCCACGTTCCTCCTGGAAGAAGGACTCGACACCGGACCGGTCTTCGGGACGTTGACGGAAACCGTGCGCCCCGAAGACACGGCCGGCGACTTGCTGGAGCGGCTCTCGCGCAGCGGGGCGGTCCTGCTCAGCCAGACGCTGTCCGCCGTCGAGTCCGGCAAAGCGGCGCCCCAGCCCCAGCAAGGCGATGTCTCGCTGGCGCCAAAACTGACGCTCGACGACGGCCGCCTCGACTGGACGCAACCGGCCCTCGCCATCAACCGCCGGTCCCGAGGCGTCACGCCCGAACCTGGAGCCTGGACCACACTCGACGGACAGCGCGTCAAGCTGGAGCCCGTCGGATTGCGCCCGGACATCCGGGAGCTTGCGCCCGGCCAGGTCCGGGTTGACGGTAAGAACGTCCTGGTCGGGACCGGATCCCATGCAGTGCAGCTCGGGCGGATCCAGCCTGCGGGCAAGAAGATGATGCCGTCGGCCGATTGGGCCCGTGGTTTGGCAACACCAGAAAGCGTGGAATTCGAATGAATGAGTCCGGCCGGCGCGGCCCTAACAACAGCGGGAATCGGGACGGCGGGGGCCACGGCAACCGCGGTCCCCGGGGCGAGAGCATCCGCAACGCCCAAGGCCGCGAACGCAATAGGGGCCCGCAGCGCGGTTTCTCAACCAACGCACCGTCGCAGCGGACCCGGCGCGCGGATCCAGCACGATTGGTGGCGTTCGAAGTCTTGCGCGCAGTCGCTTCGGAAGACGCGTATGCGAACCTCGTGCTGCCCTCACGGATCCGCCACCACCACCTCGACAAGCGCGACGCCGGATTCGCCACCGAGCTGAGCTACGGGGCACTGCGCGGCCAGGGGATGTACGACGCCGTCCTGGCCGAGTGTGTCGACCGGCCGCTCGCCCAACTCGATCCGGCAGTCCTTGACGCGTTGCGGCTTGGCGCCCACCAATTGCTCGCCATGCGCGTTCCTGCCCACGCCGCACTCGACCAGACGGTCGGGTTGGCCCGCGCGGTCATCGGGGCCGGCCCGTCGTCGCTCATCAACGCCGTGCTTCGGAAAGTCACCGCCAAGACGCTGCCGGAGTGGCTCGACCACCTGCTGGAGAACGAGACCGACGAAACCAGGATCGCCTCCGTACGCCATGCGCACCCGGAATGGATTGTCAGGGCGCTGCGCCAGTCCCTCGTCATGCATGGACGTCCCGCGAGCGAAATCACCGAACTTCTCGAAGCCGACAATGCGGCGCCGGTGGTGAACCTCGTGGCGCTGCCCGGCATCGGCAATCTTGATGAAGCCCTGGAGAGCGGGGCCACCCCCGGCGAACTCGTCATCGATTCGGCGCTGTCCAGCGGCGGCGACCTCGGGCGCATGTCCTCCATCCGCGAAGGCACCACGCGCGTCCAGGACGTCGGATCCCAACTGGTAGCCCGCGCCGTCGCTGGTGTGGACCTCGGACAGTCCGCCAAGGACGGCGAGAAGTGGCTGGACCTGTGCGCCGGTCCCGGTGGCAAGGCAGCGCTGCTGGCGGCCCTCGCCCACCAGGAAGGTGCGACCCTCCTCGCGAACGAGCCCGCGGAACACCGGGCAAAGCTGGTCAGCCAAGCCCTGTCGGCGGTCCCGGCGGACGCCTGGACCGTACGGGTAGGCGACGGGCGCGACGTCGGCAAGGAACAACCGGAGACTTTCGACCGCGTGCTGGTCGACGTTCCCTGCAGCGGCCTTGGCGCGCTGCGCCGCCGCCCCGAATCACGGTGGCGCCGGACGCCCAAGGACCTTGCCGATCTCGGTCCGTTGCAGCGTGAACTGCTTAACTCGGCCATCGACGCCGTCAAGCCGGGCGGAGTGGTGGCGTACGTGACGTGCTCCCCGCACCCGGCCGAAACCACCGCCGTCGTCAGCGATGTCCTGCGCAAGCGGGACGACCTGGAGCAGATCGACTCCGGCGCGGCCCTGGATGCCGTCAGCCTGAGCGGCAACCTGGGCGCCGGGCACGGGTTGACCGCCCAACTGTGGCCGCACGTGCACCAAACCGATGCGATGTTCCTGGCCCTTATCCGGAAGAAGCCGTAACCTTCGGCGTCTTTCCCCGGCTGAAAGTCCCGCGTGCCTAAGCTGGAGAACTGCCAAACCACCCAGACCGCCACCAACACTGAGGGAACTGCCTTGACTGAGTGCTGTATCAACCCGAGCATCCTGTCCGCGGACTTCGTGAACCTGGAAGCCGAGCTGAAGAGAATCAGCAACGCCGACGCCGTCCACGTCGATGTCATGGACAACCACTTTGTCCCGAACCTGACGCTCGGCCTGCCGGTCGTGGAGCGGATCCAGGCCGTCAGCCCGGTCCCGCTCGACGCCCACCTGATGATCGCCGACGCCGACCGCTGGGCACCGGCCTACGCCGACGCGGGCGTGGCTTCCGTGACCTTCCATGCGGAAGCGGCGATGGCTCCCATCAAGCTCGCCCGTGAGCTCCGTGCCCGCGGTTCGAAGGCGGGCATGGCCCTTCGTCCGGCCACGCCGGTGGAACCGTACCTGGACATGCTCAGCGAACTGGACATGCTCCTCATCATGACCGTGGAACCGGGCTTCGGCGGGCAGTCCTTCCTTGACGTGACGCTGCCCAAGATCCGTCGGGCGCGTGCCGCGATCGACGGCTCGGGTGTCGGCGTGGCAATCCAGGTGGACGGCGGCGTCACGGAGGAGACCATCGTCCGGGCAGCCGAAGCCGGCGCGAATGTGTTCGTTGCCGGATCCGCCGTCTATGGCCACGAGGATCCGGCTGCCGCGATTGAGCGGCTGCGCGCCGCCGGCCTCGCGGCAATGTGACCGGCCCCGCGGCAATGTGACAACAATGACGCAATTGCCTGCATATTGGTCGGGGAATACATCAGCCATTCCTCCAGTTGTGTCAGAATAGCAATACACATACGTGCTCCGGGGTCGGTGTAATTCCGAACCGGCGGTTATAGTCCGCGACCCGCGAGCCATCGCGTTTCCTTCACGGGAATCACGGCGGCGGACGGTTGAACTGGTGGAATTCCGGTACCGACAGTTAAAGTCTGGATGGGAGAAGCACGTACAGTCATGCTTTGGGCGCTCCGTGCGCCCGGCATCGCGCTGTCGTACACCCCCGGAGCCATCGCGGCATTCGAGGGAAGGAACGACATGGACTTTCTGCGATGGCTCTTCGAAGCACAGATTCCCGTAGGCGGATCTGTGCTTGTTCTTCGCGAAGTGCTAGGCAATATTTTCGGGCTCGCCAGCGCCCTGGGCGGCATGCGCCGCAAAGTCTGGGCATGGCCCATCGGGATCGCAGGCAACGTGCTCCTGCTGACCGTCTTTCTTGGCAACGTCTTCGGTGCCGCCTCACCGGCAACCCTCTGGGGCCAGGCCGGACGACAGATCATGTTCATCAGCGTCGCCGCCTACGGCTGGTACCGCTGGCGCCAAGGCCTCCAAGCAGGCACCCATGGCCACGCCATTGTGCCCGGCTGGGCAAGCCCCAAAGTGCGGATCGGAATGCTGGCCGCCATGATTGCCGGAACAGCCGCACTCACCCCCGTCTTTGATTCCATGGGCTCCTACCCGCCCGTGTGGGCTGATGCCTGGACCTTTATGGGTTCACTCTTGGCAACGTATGGGATGGCGCGCGGCTGGACCGAATTCTGGTTGATCTGGGTTGCCGTGGACATTGTCGGAGTTCCGTTGCTTTTCAGCGCGGGCTACTTTGCCAGTGCGTTTATGTATCTCTTTTACGGGTTCTTCACACTCGCCGGATTCTTCGTCTGGTGGCGTGCGGACCGACGGGAAAGCCAGCCGCTCAGGGCAACAGCCGAGCCGGAAACCGCAGGAGCCCTGTCATGAGCGATGCCATTAACCCGAAATTTTCGGAAGCTGAGTCGGCGGCCATGGAGACCGCACTCCACGTGGCCCTCCGGGGACACCGTGGCGCCAATCCCTTGGTGGGAGCAGTAGTGCTCGGGCCCAAGGGAGAGCAACTCATCACGGGCTACCACCGGGGCGCCGGCACCCCCCACGCCGAGGCGGACGCGATCACCAAAGCGCAGGCAAGAGGCCTCGACCTCGCCGGAACCACCATGGTGGTCACCTTGGAGCCCTGCAACCACGTGGGCCGCACGGGACCGTGCACCCAGGCGATCATCGACGCCGGCGTATCGCGAGTGGTTTACGCCGTGGACGACCCCCACGATCCGGCAGCGGGAGGGGCCGCGAGGCTGCGCGCTGCCGGTGTGGACGTGCGGTCCGGGCTGGCCGCCGCCGAGGCCTTGAAGCTGAACCGGGAGTGGTTCAATGCGGTGGAGGCGAGGCGCCCGTTCGTCACTCTTCACATTGCCCAGACCCTGGACAGCAGGATCGCGGCCGCGGACGGGACCAGCCAATGGATCTCCAGTCCGGAATCGTTGGCCGACAACCACGGACTGCGCCGCTTGATCGACGCCATTCTGGTGGGTACCGAAACCGTCCTGGTGGACAACCCGCGGCTGACGGCACGGGAAGAGAACGGCGATGAATCGCCAAGCCAGCCACTCCGGGCCGTCATGGGTCTACGGGAGGTCCCGGCGGACGCCGCCGTGCGGGGGACTGACGGGAAGTTCGTCCATTTACCGACCCGCGACCCTTCCGAAGCTTTGGAGTTGCTCTTCGCCGAAGGCGTCCGGCACGTCATGGTGGAAGGCGGCTCCCGCATCCTGAGCGCCTTCCTTGCCGCGGGCCTTGTGGATGAATTGATCGTCTATCTTGCGCCGACCTTGTTGGGCTCCGGTACGCCGGCCCTGACGGATCTGGGCATCTCGACCCTCGCAGACGCCCAGCACTGGAACTGGGACGACGCCGGTGGCGGTGCGGTCCATGCACTGGGCCGCGACCTCCGGCTGCATCTGAGGTCCGGCCCGTCGGATGGAAACAAACCGGCGTGGACGAAGTCGCACACCGAACACCATGAACCATTTCCGGGCAAGGACGCCTCGGACACCACCACAGGAGGACACTGATGTTTACCGGAATCGTTGCTGAACAAGGCACGGTCCTGTCCGTCGAGCACGACGGCGAGGCCAGCGCTACGCTGCGCCTCATGGCCCCCAGCACCACCGAAGGGCTTGGCTTGGGCGGCTCCATCGCGGTCAACGGCGTGTGCCTTACCGCCACGGACATCGACGGCCGGGAGTTCAGCGTTGACGTCATGGGCGAAACCCTAGTCCGCACCACCATCGGCGAACTGGCCGCGGGTGACACCGTGAACCTCGAGCGGTGTGTCCAGGCGGGCGGCCGCCTGGACGGCCACGTCGTGCAGGGCCACGTCGACGGCGTCGGGCAGCTTCTGGAGCGCGAGTCGCTCGGCAATTGGGACCGGCTCCGCTTCGGCGTGCCGGCCCCGCTGGCACGGTACATCGCCGAAAAGGGGTCCATCGCCGTCGACGGCGTTTCACTCACCGTCACTGCCGTCAGCCCGGCCGAAGCAGAGAACCCCTGGTTTGAAGTGGGGCTCATTCCCACCACGCTGGACGAAACCGGACTCGGGGCCAAGGCCACCGGCGGACGCGTCAACCTTGAGGTGGACGTTCTCGCGAAATACACCGAGCGGCTGCTGTCCTTCCGTGCGCCGGCAACTGCAGGCGGTGCTGCCCAGTGAGCGCAGCACACGACGGCAGCACCACGGTGGTACGCCAGGGGCTGGACCCCGTTGAAAAGGCCGTGCAGGCGATGGCGGCCGGCCGTCCCGTCATTGTCGTGGACAATGAAGACCGCGAAAACGAAGGCGACATCATCTTCGCCGCCGAACACGCGACGCCTGCCCTCATGGGCTGGACCATCCGCTACAGCTCGGGCGTCATTTGCGTCCCCCTCGAAGGGGCACGGGCCGATGCCCTGGCGCTGCCGCCCATGGTCCTGGTCAATGAAGATGCCAAGGGCACGGCCTACACGGTGTCCTGTGATGCCGCTGTGGGCGTAAGCACCGGGATTTCCGCCACGGACAGGGCCCTGACAGCCCGGATTCTGGCTGATTCCAGCAGCACGCCGTCCTCGATCACACGGCCCGGGCATATTTTTCCGCTCCGGGCCGTTAATGGGGGAGTGCGTGAACGTCCGGGGCACACGGAAGCGGCGGTTGATCTCTGCCGGCTTGCGGGGCTCGCCCCGGTGGGCGTGATCGCCGAGTTGGTACATGACGATGGTGAAATGATGCGCCTGGACAGCCTCCGGGAGTTCGCTGCGGAGCATGGATGTCCTCTGATTTCGATCGAGGATCTCGTTGCTTATGTTGTAGCGTCGGAGGCTGGGAACCAGGTTGCAATTCCGGCAGGAAACGAGGAGCAGCGATGACTACAGCGACAACGCACGACGGCGGCACTCCGGCGCGCGCAACGCATCCGGTGAGCGGCGGCCCGATTGTCCAGCTACCCACCGCCTTCGGTGAGTTCGTGGCACAGGCGTGGACCGACCTTGCTACCGGTGCGGAGCACCTGGCCGTGAGTTCCCCGAAGGCGCCGCTCGAAGGCAAGGCCCCGCTGGTGCGCCTGCACTCGGAGTGCCTCACGGGCGACGTTTTCGGTTCGTACCGCTGCGATTGCGGCGAACAGTTGGCCTATGCCCTCGAGCTGATCCGGGAAGAGGGCGGCACCTTGCTCTACCTGCGCGGACAGGAAGGCCGCGGCATCGGTCTCGCAAACAAGATCAAGGCCTACGCACTGCAAGAAGCCGGATTCGACACGGTCGAGGCCAACGAGCAGCTCGGGCTGCCGGTGGATGCACGCTGCTACAAAGCGGCTGCCCAGATCCTTGCCGAAATGGGCCTCCACGAAATCCGCCTCCTGAGCAACAACCCGGACAAGCAGAACCGGCTTGCCGCGGCCGGCGTGAAGGTTGTCGAGATGGTTCCCACCGAGGTTCCGTCCCGTGAAGAAAACCTTCGGTACCTTCAGACCAAGAAGGACCGGATGGACCACCGCCTGACCCTCGGTGACACCGAACCAGCCGGCACCCACGCTTCCGCCGGCACATTTGACCTCGAACAAGACTGAACTTCACCTACAAGCCTGACTGAACGGACTAACACACACCCATGAGCGGACACGGCGCCCCCACCATCGACCTCACCACCCTCAACCCGGCGGAAACCCACCAGCTGAAGCTCGCCATCGTGGCGGCCAGTTGGCATACCCAGATCATGGACGGGCTCCTCGACGGAGCACTGCGTGCCGCGAAGGAAGCCGGCATTGCCGAGCCCACTGTGCTGCGCGTCCCGGGATCCTTTGAGCTTCCCGTCGCGGCTGCACGGCTCGCGCCGCATTTCGACGCGGTCGTCGCCCTCGGCGTCGTCATCCGCGGCGGGACGCCGCACTTTGAGTACGTGTGCCAGGCGGCGACGGCGGGACTCACTGAAGTCAGCGTCCGCACCGGGGTGCCGGTCGGCTTCGGCGTGCTCACGTGCGACACCGAACAGCAGGGCCTGGACCGGGCCGGACTGGAAGGCTCGTCCGAGGACAAGGGGCACGAGGCCGTGACCGCTGCGCTCTCCACGGCACTGACCCTCAAGCAGTACACCTAGCAAATCGACGAAAGGGATGTGGGCATAACCGCGCACGTTGTGCGTTCGCTCACATCCCTTCCGTCATGCAATGACCCGACAGGCGGGCACCGCCCCCGAGCAAGTAGGCTGTAGGGCGTGAAGAATTTCGAGACGCTGTTCGCAGAACTGAGCGAAAAGGCAGCGACCCGTCCGGCAGGCTCCCGCACCGTCGCCGAATTGGACTCCGGAATCCACGGCATCGGCAAGAAGGTCGTGGAGGAAGCCGCCGAAGTCTGGATGGCTGCGGAGTATGAGTCCGATGAAGCCGCGGCCGAGGAAATCTCCCAGTTGCTCTACCACCTGCAGGTCCTGATGCTCGCCAAGGGACTGAGCCTGGAAGACGTTTACAAGCATCTCTAGCCACGTCCGCTTCGTCAGGACCTGGCAAGGTCCCACCGGAGCCCCAGCGTGGCCCCCGCGCTCACTGCATGTTCCCTCTGAGAAAAGTCTCATCTGAGAACAGTGCTGTGGGCACAATGCCTGAAACACTTACCTTCCACCCCCAAGAAAGTCCCAACATGCTGCGAGTAGCCGTCCCCAACAAGGGATCCCTGTCCGAAGCCGCCTCCGCGATGCTGTCCGAGGCGGGATACCGCCAGCGCCGCGATACCCGCGAACTGGTCATGGTCGATCCCGACAACGACATTGAGTTCTTCTTCCTCCGCCCCCGCGACATCGCCGTGTATGTCGGCCAAGGAACGCTCGACGTGGGCATCACCGGTCGAGACCTCCTGCTGGACGCGCAGGTCGAAGCGGAAGAGCTGCTTCCCCTTGGCTTTGCCGCGTCCACCTTCCGCTTCGCCGGCCCCGTCGGCGACTTCTCCGCCGTCGAGCAGCTTGAAGGCAAGCGCCTCGCCACGAGCTACGACGGCCTCCTGCGCGATTACCTCGCCGAGCGGGGCGTCAAAGCCAAGGTGGTCCGCCTCGACGGCGCCGTGGAGTCTTCCGTGCGCCTCGGCGTCGCAGACGCGATCGCCGACGTCGTCGAGACCGGAAACACGCTCAAAGCAGCCGGAATGGAGATCTTCGGCGAGCCCATCCTCAAGTCCGAAGCCGTCCTGATCCGTCGCACCGGCGAAGGTGGTGCCGCAAACGGCACCGTGAAGGAAATCGAGGTCCTGATCCGGCGCCTGCAGGGCGTGCTCGTGGCCCGCCAGTACGTCCTCATGGACTACGACATCCGCAAGGACCTCGTGGAAGAAGCCGCAACCCTCACCCCGGGCCTCGAATCGCCCACGGTGTCGCCGCTGCGCGACTCGGACTGGGTTGCCGTCCGCTCCATGGTTCCGAAGAAGGAAACCAACCGGATCATGGACGAGCTGTACGACCTTGGCGCCCGCGCGATCCTGGTCAGCAGCATCCACGCCTGCCGCATCTGACACGAGACAATCCAGGAGTAGCAATGGCTGTAGCAGTACGGGTCATCCCGTGCCTAGATGTCGACGCCGGCCGGGTGGTGAAGGGCATCAACTTCGAGGGTCTTCGCGACGCCGGAGATCCCGTCGAGCTGGCGCACCGCTATGACAACGCCGGGGCGGACGAGCTCACTTTCCTTGATGTCACGGCGTCTTCCGGCAACCGGGAAACCACGTTCGACGTCGTTCGCCGCACTGCCGAGGAAGTCTTCATCCCGCTGACGGTCGGCGGTGGTGTCCGTGGCGTGGCCGAAGTGGACAAGCTCCTGCGTTTCGGCGCGGACAAGGCCTCCATCAACACGGCCGCCGTCGCACGCCCTGATGTCATCGACGAGATCACGCGCCACTTCGGCTCACAGGTGCTGGTCCTGTCAGTGGACGCGCGGCGCACGAGGCCCGGCTCCGAGCCCACGGCCTCCGGCTTTGAGGTGACCACCCACGGCGGACGCCAGGGCACCGGAATCGACGCCATTGCGTGGGCCAAGGAAGCCGCGGACCGCGGTGTGGGGGAGATCCTCCTGAATTCCATCGACGCCGACGGCACCAAGGACGGTTTCGACCTCGAACTCATCCGCCTGGTCCGTGCGGCTGTCCACATCCCGATCATAGCTTCCGGCGGCGCTGGAAAGCCGGCGCATTTCCCGCCCGCGGTGGAGGCAGGTGCCGATGCCGTGTTGGCGGCTTCGGTGTTCCACTTTGGTCCGGACGACATGATCGCCCAGGTCAAGGCAGCGATCCGCGAAGCAGGCTTCCTGGTCCGCTAGCGGGTCCCGCCCAACTAGCTCGCAGTTGTTGTCGTTTTGAGCCCTCATAGCGACAACAACTGCGAGCTAGTTGGGGTTAAAGAGCAGGTTAGAGGCCGACTTCGGCTGACTGGAGGAGGGCGACGGCGTCGGGCTGGCCTTCGAAGGTGACCAGCGCGTGATGCGTGCGGCCGTGGGCGTGCATCAGGAGCTCACCGGGCTCGCCCACGATGGCGACGGATACGGGTGCCCGCTTGGCAACATGGCGCGGACCGGTAGGGCGGACCAACACGATTCCGAGGTCCACGCCGCGGTAGAGAATGGCGGCACGCTTGATCAGTTCATCCCACAGGGCGTCCGAGTATTCCTCGTCCAAGGCCCGCGGAGCCCAGCGGTCTCCGGCCCGGCGGATGTCTTCCGTGTGCACGAAATACTCAATCAGGTTCGAGGACTCGTCGAGGGCCTTGATCTTCAGGGGAGACAACGCGGGTGGCCCCGAGCGGAAGGTATTCACCAGCTCGGCGTAATCTTCCGGCGTTTTGAGCTTCGAGGCCAGTTTGGCAGTGGCTTTATCGGAGGCCCTGGCGAGGCTCTTGATGAGCAAGCCGATACCGACGGCCGCTTTGCGCTCCCGCAAGTACAAGTGCGCCGCGAGGTCCTTCGTCAGCCACCCTTCGCAGAGCGTGGGGGAGTCAGGTCCGGCCGCCAGGAGTGTTTCGGCCAGTACTTCGCGGGAGGGATCGACGAAATGCATCACTTGTGAAACTAGCACGAGACGCGCTCTGTTGCGCAGTGGAACCGCCGCTGAATTTCGGCTCCACTTGAGGCACTAGACTTGATCTGATGTCTGAGCAGTCAACACCCCCAGCCACGCCCGCCGCCGCTTTCGCCGCGGAGCCCGCCGTCGCGCCCGTCAGCCCGCTCCCGCACGAGCTGGCCACCGCGCTGAAGCGCGATTCCGCCGGTCTTGTGGCAGCGATCATCCAGCAGTTCGACACCGACGAAGTGCTCATGCTGGGCTGGATGGACGACGAAGCTTTGCACCGGACGCTGACCACGGGACGCGTGACGTTCTACTCCCGCTCCCGCCAGGAATACTGGCGCAAGGGAGACACCTCCGGGCACGTCCAGTTCGTGAAATCGGTGGCCCTGGACTGCGACGGCGATGCCCTCCTGGTCCGCGTCGACCAAGTGGGTGCGGCCTGCCACACCGGTACACGCACCTGCTTCGATGACCGCAGCCTCGCAGCCGTGACAGGCGAGCGGGACTAGCCCACCACACACCATCCACTGAGGCAAGCACACAAGAAGGCGGAGAACACAAACCATGCAGGACCTTGGAATCATCAGCCCGGGCCTGGAGGAGTTCCGCGAACTCGCCGCACACAGCCGGGTCATCCCGGTCCGGCTCAGGGTATTGGCCGACGCCGAGACTCCCATCGGGCTCTACCGCAAGCTGGCCCAGGGCCAGCCCGGCACCTTCCTCCTGGAGTCGGCAGCCGTCGGTGGAGCATGGTCACGCTATTCCTTCATTGGCTCCCGTTCGCGTGCAACGCTGACCAGCAAGGACGGCCAGGCCCACTGGATCGGCGAGCCTCCCGTCGGCGTGCCGGTCGACGGCAGCCCGGTCGACGCCGTCCGTGACACCATTGCAGCCCTGCAGACGGACCGTTTCCCGGACCTTCCGCCCTTCACCTCCGGCCTGGTCGGCTTCCTCGGGTGGGAAACCGTCCGGCATTGGGAAAAGCTGACCAGCCCCCCGGAAGATGACCTCCACCTGCCGGAACTGGCCCTGAACCTTGTCACCGACATGGCTGTCCACGACAACATGGACGGCACCGTCCTGCTGATTGCCAACGCGATCAATTTCGACAACAGTTCCGAACGCGTCGACGAAGCCTGGCACGACGCGGTCGCCCGTGTGAAGCGACTGCTGGACCAGATCAGCACCCCCGTGAAGCAGCCCGTATCGGTGTTGCAGTCCGAAGCCCTCGACTTCGCGTCGAGCGTCCAGGAACGTTGGAACGAGCAGGAATACCTCAACGCGATCGACCGCGGCAAGGAAGCCATCGTAGACGGCGAGGTCTTCCAAGTGGTCATTTCGCGACGCTTCGAAATGGAGTGTGCCGCGGATCCGCTGGATGTCTACCGCGTGCTGCGCAACACCAACCCGAGCCCGTACATGTACCTCTTCAGCCTCGAAGATCCGGACGGCCGCGAGTACACGATTGTCGGTTCCTCTCCCGAGGCCTTGGTGACCGTCACGGGCAATGAGGTCATCACCCACCCGATCGCCGGATCGCGGCCCCGCGGCAAGACCGTCGAGGCCGACAAGGCTCTGGCCACCGAGTTGCTCGCGGACCAGAAGGAGCGCGCCGAACACCTCATGCTCGTGGACTTGTCCCGGAACGACCTGTCCAAGGTCTGCGTTGCAGGAACCGTGGACGTTACGCAGTTCATGGAGGTGGAACGCTTCAGCCACATCATGCACCTCGTGTCCACGGTGGTCGGAGAGTTGGCGCCCGGGGCGAAGGCATACGACGTGCTCAAGGCTACCTTCCCGGCCGGTACGCTCTCCGGTGCCCCCAAGCCGCGCGCCTTGCGTCTCCTGGACGAACTCGAACCTCACCGGCGCGGCATCTACGGCGGCGTGGTGGGTTACCTGGACTTCGCAGGCGATATGGACATGGCGATCGCCATCCGTTCGGCATTGTTGCGTGAGGGCCGGGCCTACGTCCAGGCGGGCGGCGGGATCGTGGCCGATTCCCACAAGCCTTCCGAAGCGCTCGAGACTGTCAACAAGGCGGCGGCCCCCTTGCGTGCCGTGCACACCGCGGGATCGCTCCACAACATTTCCCCGGACGCAGTTTCCGCGGAGACGGTCGTCGACGGGAACCCCGGCCTGTGAGCGCTGCCCGCCCTCAGCCGGCAACCACCAAGCCTCCCGTGTGGGCACGGAAAGGCAATGTCGTGCTCGGCATGGCAATTCTTGCCCTCGCCGTTTTCGGGACCACCACACAGACCTGGATCAACGTCCGGCTCGATCCCGCTGCCGCGGCGAATGCCGATCTCCACGTCCAGGGGAGCAAAGCGGCAACTGCGGTGACCGCACTCGCGCTCGTGGCACTTGCCGGGGGACTGGCATCGTCCATCGCGGGCAAGGTTTCACGCTGGATCATTGCAACGATCATCGTGCTTGCCTCGGCAGGGATCCTCATTGCCGCGGTGACCGTCCTGGCGGATCCCCTCGGCGCGGCGCAGGGAACCATTGCGGCGACCACCGGGATTTCGGGTGGGCAGGCAGCTGCGTCGTCCACTGTGTTCCCCGTGCTCGCGGTCGTGGCTGCGGGCCTGCTCGCTTTGTGCGGCGGCCTGCTGCCGCTCGCGGGCCGGCACTGGAAGGCGCGCACCAAGTACGACGTCGCCAGCAGGGCGGCCCTCGCGGGTTCCGGGCCGGTCGACGAGATCGATAGCTGGGACAGCCTCTCGCGCGGAGAAGACCCTACGTAAGACCCGACTGTCCGGACGTCGGACGATGTCCCGGGTGCGGTCAATAAATGGCAGAATGTAAGCAGTATTCATCCTGAGGAGATTTTCACATGAGCAAAACCACAGTGTCCGCGAGCAAGGCCCCTGTGACCGCTGCGAGCCACAGCGACGCCATCGGCCACGGCAACAGCCCGGCCGCGTGGACCTGCGTGATTGTCATGCTGGTAGGGGCCTTGGTGTCCTCCATCGCCTTTGTCATCGCCAGCACCCCCATCTTCATCGCCGGCATCGTCGTGATGGTGGCCGGCCTGATTGCCGGCTGGGCCATGCGCAAGGCCGGCTACGGCGTCGACGGCAGCAAGCTGAAGAACGCCGGCCACTGACTGTGACCGTTCTTGATGACATCATCGTCGGTGTCAGGGAGGACATGGAGGCCCGCCGCCGTCTTGTTTCCCTCGACGAGCTGAAAGAGCGCGCCGCGGCCACCGCGCCTGCGCTGGACGCGTGGGCTGCCTTGGGCGGTCCGGCGGCCAGCCGCGACGAACTGAAGGTCATCGCGGAAATCAAGCGCCGCAGCCCCTCCAAGGGCGATCTGGCGAGCATCGTCGACCCCGCGGCCCTTGCGGTGCAGTACGCCGACGGCGGTGCCTCCGTGATCAGCGTCCTCACCGAGCAGAGGCGCTTCAACGGGTCCCTGGCGGACCTCGACGCGGTGCGTGCCGCCGTCGACATTCCGTTGCTGCGCAAGGACTTCACGGTTGACGAGTACCAGATCTGGGAAGCCCGCGCCCATGGCGCGGACCTCATCCTGCTGATCGTCGCGGCGCTATCGGACGCACAGCTGCGGGAATTCAGCGCGTTGAGCCACGAGCTCGGCATGAACGTCCTGGTGGAAACCCACACGCCCGAGGAAATCGAGCGTGCGGCCGCGGCCCAGGCCCGGATCATCGGCGTGAACGTCCGCAACCTCAAGACGCTCGACGTCGACCGCTCCCTGTTTGCCTCGCTCGCCGGAAGCATTCCGGCGGGAGCGGTGGTCGTGGCCGAGTCCGGCGTGCGGAACGCCGACGACGTCGCGCATTATGCGGGGAACGGTGCCGACGCAATCCTTGTGGGCGAAGCCCTTGTCAGCGACTCCACCCCGCGCGAGCGGATCAGCGAATTCAAGGCGGCCGGAGCTGCCGCCATCGCCGTCAGGACCTGAGACAGGCCTGATTCCCGGCGTGGACCCGGACAGCAGCAGACGCGGCTGGTAGCTGTCCTGTGGCTCCTGGAAATACCCAACTACCAACTGAACAGGACGGTGAGACTGATGGTGGACGCATCAACAGCCAACTCGCAAGAGAACGTGGCAGACGCATTCCTACAAGGTGGAGCCTCGCTCCGCAATGCCGCCGGGCCGTACTTCGGCTCGTACGGTGGACGCTGGATGCCCGAGTCCCTCATCGCCGCCCTGGACGAGGTCGAGGACACGTTCGAGAAGGCCAAAGCCGATCCGGAGTTCCTTGCCCAGCTGAAGGACCTCAACAAGAACTACTCGGGCCGTCCGTCGCTGCTCACGGAAGCCAAGCGTTTCTCCCAGCACGCCGGCGGGGCCCGCATCTTCCTCAAGCGCGAAGACCTGAACCACACCGGATCCCACAAGATCAACAACGTCCTCGGCCAGGCTTTGCTCGCGAAGCGCATGGGAAAGACCCGTGTCATCGCTGAGACCGGCGCCGGCCAGCACGGAGTTGCCAGCGCCACCGCCGCGGCCCTCCTCGGCCTGGAATGTGTCGTCTACATGGGCGCGGAGGACTGCCGCCGCCAGGCACTCAACGTGGCCCGCATGCAGCTCCTCGGCGCTACCGTGGTTCCCGTGACGAACGGATCACAGACGCTCAAGGACGCCATCAACGACGCCCTCCGCGACTGGGTTGCCAACGTGGACAACACCCACTACTTGCTGGGCACCGCCGCCGGGGCACACCCGTTCCCGGCGATGGTGCGCTTCTTCCACGAGGTCATCGGCGAGGAAGCCCGTGCCCAGATCCTGGAGCAGACCGGAAAACTTCCGGACGCCGTCTGTGCCTGCATCGGCGGCGGTTCCAATGCCATCGGCATCTTCCACAGCTTCCTGGATGACGCCTCCGTGAAGATCTACGGCTTTGAAGCCGGCGGCGACGGTGTCGAAACCGGACGCCACGCGGCCGCGATCACCCTCGGACGGCCCGGCGTGCTGCATGGTGCCCGCTCCTACCTCATGCAGGACGAAGACGGCCAGACCATCGAGTCCCACTCGATTTCGGCAGGCCTGGACTACCCGAGCGTCGGCCCGGAACACTCCTACCTCGCAGACATTGGCCGCGTCACGTACGAGCCCATCACGGACACCGAGGCCATGGACGCGTTCCGCCTGCTATGCCGGACAGAAGGCATCATCCCCGCCATCGAGTCCTCGCACGCCCTGGCCGGCGCCATCAAGGTGGGCAAGCAGCTGACCGAAGGCAAGGAGAACCCGGCCGACACGATCATCATCGTGAACCTGTCCGGGCGTGGCGACAAGGACGTGGAAACGGCGGCCGAATGGTTCGACATGTTGGATGAAAACGGCAACGTCAAGGGCACCACCCTCTCCACGCGCAAGCCCAAGGGCCCGTCCGAACGCAGCAACCTTGAGATCAGCACTGACGAAGCAAGCGAGGGCCAGAACTGATGACTGAGCAGATGAGCAGCAAGTCCGCGGCCGCGATCGACCGCGCGAAGGCTCAAGGCCGGGCCGCGTTGATCGGATACCTGCCGGCAGGCTACCCGGACGTTCAGTCAAGCATCGACGCCGGAATCGCCATGGCGCGTAACGGCGCGGACCTCATTGAAATCGGCATCCCGTATTCGGACCCCGTCATGGACGGCGCCGTCATCCAGGCTGCGACCACGGAGGCAATCGCCAACGGTTTCCGCGTCGCCAGCGTCTTCGACGTCGTAGCGGGCATCACTGCGGCCACCGACGCCGCCGTGTTGGTCATGACCTACTGGAACCCGGTCATGCGGATGGGCGTCGACGAGTTCTCGCGCAGGCTGGCCGAGGCCGGGGGAGCCGGGCTCATCACGCCGGACCTTATTCCGGACGAGGCAGCCGAGTGGTTTGAAGCTTCGGACAAGTACGGACTCGACCGGGTCTTCCTCGTGGCCCCGTCGTCCACGCCGGAACGCCTGGCCATGACGGTGGAGGCAAGCCGCGGCTTCGTCTACGCCGTCTCCATCATGGGTGTCACCGGAGCCCGGCAGTCAGTCAGCAGCGCCGCGGAGAAGGTTGTGGCCGATACGCATGCTGCCGGCGCCGAACGGGTTTGCGTCGGACTCGGTGTCTCCACCGCGGACCATGTCCGCGAGATCGCCGCTTACGCCGACGGCGTGATCGTCGGTACCGCGCTGGTTGCGGCAATCCGCGACGGCGGCGTTGACGCCGTCGCGCAACTCACCAAGAACCTCAGCGCCGGCCTCGGCCGCGCAACAGCGCAGGCCTAGAAAAAGGAAAAGCGTAGACAATGCAGAGTCTCCTCCACGTCGCGGCAATGGCTCCCATGAGCATTCCGAGCCCCTCATGGTCCGGATTTGATATTCCGCTGCCGTGGGGGACTCTGCGCATCCATGCGTACGCCCTATGCATTCTTCTGGGCATCATCCTGGGCCTGTGGCTCACCGCCGTGCGCTGGAAGCGCCGCGGCACCCCGGAAGGCAGCCTGTGGGACATCGCCATCTGGGCCATCCCCTTCGGCATCGTGGGCGGCCGGCTCTACCACGTCATCTCCTCACCGGACGCCTACTTCGGCCCCGGCTTCAACGGCACGGGTGACCTCTCCCTGATCCCGCAGATCTGGCGAGGCGGCCTGGGTATCTGGGGTGCCGTGGTTCTCGGCGTTGTCGGTGCCTGGCTCGGTTGCCGCCGGTCCGGCGTCAAGCTCACGGCCTTCCTGGATGCCGCAGCCCCCGGGCTGCTGCTGGCGCAAGCGATCGGACGATGGGGAAACTGGTTCAATCAGGAACTCTTCGGCGGACCCACCACCTTGCCGTGGGGCCTCCAAATAGATCCCAACAGCCCCAATTTCCCGGCCGGAATGCCCAGCGACACGCTCTTCCACCCGACGTTCCTTTACGAATCCCTCTGGAACATCGTCGGCGTCGTGGTCCTCCTCGTTCTGGACCGCCGCTTCCATTTCCGCCGGGGCAGGCTCTTCTGGCTGTATGCCATCTACTACACGCTTGGCCGCGTCTGGATCGAAGCGTTGCGGATCGACGATGCCGAACAGATCAACCTCTTCGGCATCACCACCCGGCTCAACGTATGGACGAGCATCTTCGTCTTCGTCGCGGCGCTCATCATCTTCATCGCCCTGAGCCTGCGCGGCAGGCCGGAGCCGGACACAGCGTACCTTCCCGGCAGGGAGCCCTCCGCGGTGACAACCGGTGAGGATGAGCCCGCCGCCAACTCAAATGCCGATGAGCCGACTGCTGCCACTGAGACGGACAGCACAATTGTGACCGATGCGAAGGCCCATGATACGGACGGATCTGTCTCAGATACCGGTGCGCATGGTAGTCTCCGGAATAACCAAAGCGATCTGGGCCATACTGCTGAGCCTACGGAAACGGCCGAGGAGTCACACGCCGGCGTCACGTCGGATTCCGGCTCCGCGTCCACCGAAACCACCGCCAGCAGCGCCCCCGGATCCGGGCCGGAAGCTGGCAGCACCAAGTAGCCAGCGCTACGGCACAGGGGAACCGGGCTACCGCCCAGAGGCCCCCGGCCACAGCGTCGTGGCACACTTGGCAGTCGCCCGGCAGCACACAGAGGCTCCGCGGTCAAGCTTGGGTCAGGGGCATGCGTAACTGTTCGTTGCGACTTGCCCGCTGACCTACAATTTCAAGTAACTAGCGCTTTGTTATGCCCGTCACACGGCAGGCAAGGTGGGGCCAACGTTGTCCCTTCCATTCGCACGATCTCGAGGAAGGACGTCTTCAATGACCCATCTTCATAACCCAAGCTGGTCCGAAACAGTCGAACCGCAGGGGGCCATCTCGCCCTTCAAGCGTTTCGCTGCGCTCCCGGAAGCACAGGGACTCTACAACCCTGAGCAGGAGAAGGACGCTTGCGGCCTGGCCATTATCGCCACCCTGCGTGGTGAACCCGGCTATGACATCGTGGAAGCGGCACTGACTGCCCTGCGCAACCTCGAACACCGCGGCGCCGTGGGCGCCGACGAAGGCACGGGCGACGGCGCCGGGCTCCTCATGCAGGTTCCGGACGAATTCTTCCGGGCCGTCACTGAGTTCGAGCTCCCCGCACCCGGCCAGTACGTGGTGGGCACCGCCTTCCTGCCCGCCGAAACGCGCGAAGCCGAGACCGCAAAGGCCGGCATCGAGGCGCTTGCAGTCGATGAGGGACTGACGGTCCTTGGCTGGCGTGAAGTGCCGGTGGTCGGGGACCTGGTCGGCGCCATGGCCCGTGCCTGCATGCCTTACTTCGCGCAGCCGTTCCTTGCTTCCGCGACGGGCGAAGTGCTGGACCGGAATGAACTCGACTCCCGGGCCTGGCGTATCCGCAAGCGTGCCCAGAACAAGTTCGGCGTCTACTTCCCGTCGCTGTCCTCGCGCACCATCGTGTACAAGGGCATGTTGACCACTGCCCAGCTGGAGCCGTTCTACCCGGATCTCTCGGACAAGCGCTTCAAGACCAAGCTTGCGATCGTGCACTCGCGCTTCTCCACGAACACGTTCCCGTCGTGGCCGCTCGCCCAGCCCTTCCGCACCATCGCCCACAACGGCGAAATCAACACCGTCAAGGGCAACCGGAACTGGATGCGGGCGCGCCAGTCCCAACTCGCGAACCCGCTGCTGGGCGACTCCCCGGAGGAGTTGTACCCCATCTGCACGCCGGGTGCCTCGGACTCCGCGTCCTTCGATGAGGTTGCCGAGCTGCTCTGGCTTTCCGGGCGGCCCATCACGCATTCGATCATGATGATGATCCCCGAGGCGTGGGAAAACCACGCCACGATGGATCCGGCACGCCGCGCCTTCTACGAGTACCACTCCCTGCTCATGGAGCCGTGGGACGGTCCGGCGGCGGTGTCCTTCACCGACGGCAACCTCGTTGGTGCGACCCTTGACCGCAATGGCCTGCGCCCCGGCCGTTACTGGATCACCGAAGACGGCCTGATCGTCTTCGCCTCCGAAGTCGGCGTGATCGAGGTCGAACCGGCCAAGGTGGTCAAGAAGGGCCGTGTTTCGCCGGGGAAGATGTTCCTGGTGGACACCGAAGCCGGTCGCATCATCGACGACGCCGAGGTCAAGGCCGAGGTGGCCGCGGCCAACCCTTGGGCTGAATGGGTCAAGGACAACCTGATCGACCTCAACGAGCTTCCCGAGCGCGAGCACGTGCTGCACACGGCTGCGTCCGTGAACATCCGCCAGCGGACGTTCGGCTACACCACCGAGGAGTTGAAGATCCTCCTCGGGCCGATGGCCCGGACCGGGGCCGAACCGCTCGGCGCCATGGGCTCCGACACTCCGGTTGCCGTGCTGTCCAAGCGCCCGCGCTTGCTGTTCGACTACTTCGTGCAGTCTTTCGCCCAGGTCACCAACCCGCCCTTGGACGCGATCCGCGAAGAGCTCGTGACCTCGCTGAAGTGCGCCATCGGTCCCAACGGCAACCTTCTCGACGTCGGGCAGGTCCGCCAGCCGCAGATCTCCCTGCCGTTCCCGGTGATCAACAACGACCAGCTCGCCAAGATCGCCAACATCGAGAACGCCGACGGCGACAAGGTCGCCATGAAGGTCCGCGGACTCTACCGTCCGGAGGGCGGCGAAGCAGCACTGCGGAGCCGCCTCACGGAAATCTGCGAGCAGGTTTCCGGCGCGATCAACCGCGGCGTGCAGTACATCGTGCTGTCCGACCGCGACTCCAACGCGCAGTGGGCCCCGATCCCGTCCCTGCTGCTCGTCAGCGCGGTACACCACCACTTGCTGCGCAGCGCCAACCGCACCAAGACCGCCCTGGTGGTCGAGGCCGGCGACGTCCGCGAAACGCACCACGTGGCGGTGCTCGTAGGCTTCGGCGCTTCCGCCGTGAACCCTTACCTGGCCATGGAATCCGTGGAGCAGCTCATCAGCACCGGCGAAGTGGTTGGCGTGACTCCCGAAGACGGCGTCTACAACCTCATCAAGGGCCTCGGCAAGGGTGTCCTGAAGATCATGTCCAAGATGGGCATTTCCACGGTGGCTTCCTACACCGGTGCCCAAACATTCGAAGCCTTGGGCCTGTCCCAGGACCTCGTGGACGAGTTCTTCTCCGGCACCCACTCCCAGTTGGGTGGCGTCGGCCTGGACGTCATCGCCGCCGAGGTTTCGGCACGCCACCAGATGGCCTACCCGGAAGGCGGCATCGAGCTGCCGCACCGTCCGTTGCTCGGCGGCGGTGAATACCAGTGGCGCCGCGACGGTGAACCGCACCTGTTCAACCCGGAGACTGTCTTCCGCCTCCAGCACGCCACGCGCGAACGCCGCTACGACATCTTCAAGTCCTACACCAAGGGAATCGACGACCAGTCCGAGAACCTCATGACCCTGCGTGGGCTCTTGAAGTTCAAGGACACCCTGCGCCCCGCCGTGCCGCTTGAGGAAGTCGAGCCGGTTTCCAGCATCGTGAAGCGCTTCTCCACCGGGGCGATGAGCTACGGCTCCATCTCCAAGGAAGCCCACGAAACCCTCGCAATCGCCATGAACCGGCTGGGCGCCAAGTCCAACACCGGTGAAGGCGGCGAAGACGTGGACCGCCTGCTGGACCCGGAGCGCCGCTCCGCGATCAAGCAGATCGCCTCCGGCCGTTTCGGCGTGACCAGCCTGTACCTGACCAACGCCGAGGACATCCAGATCAAGATGGCCCAGGGCGCCAAGCCCGGTGAAGGCGGCCAGCTGATGGCGCAGAAGGTGTACCCCTGGGTAGCCCGGACTCGCCACTCGACCCCCGGCGTCGGGCTCATCTCCCCGCCCCCGCACCACGACATCTACTCGATCGAGGACCTCGCACAGCTCATCTACGACGCCAAGCGGGCCAACCCCTCGGCGCGCGTGCACGTGAAGCTGGTGTCCGAAGTCGGGATCGGCACGGTGGCGTCCGGCGTCACCAAGGCGAAGGCCGACGTCGTGCTCGTCTCAGGGCACGACGGCGGAACCGGCGCCTCGCCGCTCAACTCGCTCAAGCACGCGGGTGTCCCGTGGGAACTCGGCCTGGCCGAGACCCAGCAGACGCTCATGCTCAACGGGCTCCGCGACCGCGTGGTGGTCCAGGTGGACGGCCAGCTCAAGACGGGACGCGACGTCGTCATCGCCGCCCTGCTGGGTGCCGAGGAGTACGGTTTCGCGACCGCGCCCCTCGTGGTTTCCGGCTGCATCATGATGCGCGTCTGCCACCTCGACACCTGCCCGGTCGGCGTGGCAACCCAGAATCCCGAGCTCCGCGCCCGCTTCAACGGCAAGCCCGAGTTCGTGGTCAACTTCTTCGAATTCCTTGCCGAGGAAGTCCGGGAGCTGCTTGCCGAACTCGGTTTCCGCAGCCTCGAAGAGGCCATCGGCCACGCCGAGGTCCTCGACACCCGGGAAGCGGTGGACCACTGGAAGGCGGACGGACTCGACCTCGACCCGATCCTGCACGGCCTCGAGTTCGACGACGACGTTCCCCTGCGGAACCTCACCGGCCAGAACCACGAGCTCGACAAGCACTTCGACCAGCGCCTCATCGGCATGGCCGCCGAGGCTTTGAGCGACCGCACCCCGGTGAAGATCGCGGTCGACGTCATCAACACGGACCGGTCGGTCGGCACCATGCTGGGCCACGTCGTAACCAAGACGTTCGGCGTCGATGTGCTCGCGACGGACACCATCGACATCACTCTGAAGGGAACGGCAGGGCAGTCGCTGGGCGCCTTCCTCCCGGCGGGCATCACCCTGCGCATGTTCGGCGACTCCAACGACTACGTCGGCAAGGGTCTCTCGGGTGGACGCATCATCGTCCGCCCGGACCGCACCAACGTTTTCCAGGCGGAGCGCAACGTCATCGCCGGCAACGTGATCGGCTACGGTGCCACGAGCGGCGAGATGTTCCTGCGCGGCCAGGTGGGCGAACGCTTCCTGGTACGCAACTCGGGCGCGACCGCCGTCGTCGAAGGCATCGGTGACCACGGCTGCGAGTACATGACCGGCGGCCAGACGCTGATCATCGGCCGCACCGGACGCAACTTCGGTGCCGGCATGTCCGGCGGTACAGCCTACGTGCTGGACCTCCAGCCTGCCCGGGTCAACAAGCAGGCGTTGGATTCCGGCGAGCTGCAGTTGCTCGAGCTTGACGACGAGGACCGCACCATCGTCCATAGCCTCCTGGTCAAGCACCTGGAAGAAACCGAATCCGTCCTCGCGGGCCGCTTGCTCGAAAACTTCGATGACACAGCCGCCCGCATCACCAAAGTTCTGCCGCGCGACTACGCCGCAGTCCTGCAAACCCGTCTCGACGCCATTGAAGAGGGCCTTGATCCCGATGGCGAAGAAGTATGGTCTCGAATCCTGGAGGTAACCGGTGGCTGATCCACGCGGATTTCTGAAAGTCCGGCAGCGCGAGACGCAGCCTCGCCGTCCTGTTCCCGTCCGCATCATGGACTGGAAGGAAGTCTACGAAGCCCAGGACAAGGGCGTGCTCAAAAGCCAGGCAGGGCGCTGCATGGACTGCGGCGTTCCGTTCTGCCACCAGGGCTGCCCGCTCGGGAACCTCATTCCGGAGTGGAACGACCTGACCTGGCGCGGCAAAGGCGAGGAAGCGATCGAGCGCCTGCACGCGACGAACAACTTCCCGGAGTTCACCGGCCGCTTGTGTCCCGCGCCGTGCGAAGCATCCTGTGTCCTGGGCATCAACCAGCCCGCCGTGACCATCAAGCAGGTGGAAGTTTCGATCATCGACGACGCCTTCGAAAACGGCTGGGTCCAGCCGCTTCCGCCGGCACGCCTCTCCGGCAAGACGGTCGCCGTCGTCGGCTCCGGCCCCGCGGGGCTTGCCGTCGCACAGCAGCTGACTCGGGTCGGCCACACCGTGGCCGTCTACGAACGCGACGACAAGATCGGGGGACTGCTGCGCTATGGCATCCCCGACTTCAAGATGGAGAAGGAGCAGGTCGACCGCCGCGTCGAGCAGATGAAGGCCGAGGGCACCCGCTTCCGCACGGGTGTGGCAGTCGGAAGCGACGTGACGTGGGAGCAGTTGCGCCGCCGTTACGACTCCGTGGTGATCGCCACCGGTGCCACCGTTCCGCGCGACCTTCCCATCCCCGGCCGCGAACTCGAAGGCATCCACTTCGCGATGGACTACCTGGTGCCCGCCAACCGCGTGGTTGCCGGTGAAACCGTCGAGGGCCAGATCGACGCCAAGGGCAAGCACGTGATAATCCTCGGCGGCGGCGACACCGGCGCCGACTGCCTCGGCACGGCACACCGCCACGGCGCCGCGTCTGTCACGACCCTCGCGATCGGCAAGCAGCCGCCACTCGAGCGCGCCACGCACCAGCCATGGCCGACGTTCCCCACGCTCTTCGAGGTTGCCAGCGCACACGAAGAAGGCGGCGAACGCACCTACCTCGCTTCCACCGTTGAGTTTGTCGGCGAAAACGGCAAGCTCACCGGGGTCAAGGTCGCCGAGACCGAGTTCGTGGACGGCAAGCGCCTCCCGAAGGCCGGCACGGAGCGCGTCATTCCGGCCGATCTGGTCTTCCTGTCGCTCGGCTTCACGGGGGCGGAACCTGCCGGTATCACCGAACAGGTCAGCGCAGAATTCGACGGCCGCGGCAACGTGGCCCGAGATGGGTACTACATGACCAACACCGAGGGTGTTTTCGTGGCAGGCGATGCCGGCCGCGGGCAGTCCTTGATTGTCTGGGCGATCGCGGAAGGCCGCGCCTGCGCTGCCGCCGTCGACAAGTACCTCATGGGCAGCACCATTCTCCCCGCGCCGGTGGCTCCGACCGACCGGGCCATAGCGGTCCTCTAAGGACCGGCGCACGACGCTTTCCCAACTCCAACCGCAGCACACTACTAGGGTAGGTATATGAGACGCGCAAAAATCGTGGCAACGTTCGGACCGGCAATTTCCAGCTTTGACAACACCCTCGCGGTGCTGGAAGCCGGCGTCGACGTCGCCCGCATGAACATGAGCCACGGAGACTACTCGGTACACGACAACACGTACGAGAACGTCCGCAAGGCTTCCGCCCAGCTCCACAAGCCCGTTGCCATCATGGCCGACTTGCAGGGCCCGAAAATCCGCCTGGGTCGATTTGTCGACGGCCCCCACGAACTCGCCGTCGGTGACACTTTCACCATCACCACCGAGGACGTCCCGGGTACCAAGGAAATCTGCTCCACCACGCTCAAGAGCCTGACCGAAGACGTCAACGTCGGCGATGCACTCCTGATCGATGACGGCAAGGTTGCCCTGCGCGCCATCGAGGTTGACGACGTCAAGGTGGTCGCCACGGTGACCGTCGGCGGCTGGGTCTCCAACAACAAGGGCATCAACCTGCCCGGCGTTGCCGTCAATGTCCCCGCACTGAGCGAAAAAGACGAAGACGATCTCCGCTGGGCCATGAAGCGCGGTGTCGACATGGTGGCACTGTCCTTCGTCCGCGATGCGTCCGACATCAAGCGCGTGCACGAAATCATGGACGAAGAAGGCCGCCGCGTGCCGGTGATCGCCAAGATCGAGAAGCCGCAGGCAGTGGAGCAGCTCCACGAGATCATTGACGCGTTTGACGCCATCATGGTTGCCCGTGGCGACCTCGGCGTGGAACTCCCGCTCGAGGAAGTGCCGATCGTCCAGAAGCGCGCCATCGAACTGGCCCGCCGCTGGGCCAAGCCGGTCATCGTGGCCACCCAGGTCCTCGAATCCATGATCGACAACCCGCGTCCGACCCGTGCCGAGGCTTCGGACTGCGCCAACGCAGTGCTCGACGGCGCCGACGCAGTCATGCTTTCCGGCGAGACCAGCGTGGGCAAGTACCCGATCGAGACGGTCAAGACGATGGCCCGCATCATTGAGTCCACCGAAGAGCACGGCCTTGAGCGCGTTCCTCCGCTGGGGACCAAGCCCAAGACCCGCGGTGGCGCTATCACGCGTGCCGCCGTCGAAATCGCCGACCAGCTGGACGCAAAGTACATCTGTACGTTCACCCAGTCCGGCGACTCGGCGCGCCGTCTGTCCCGCCTGCGTCCCGTCAAGCCGGTGTTCGCTTTCACCCCCGTGGAGCACGTCTGGAACCAGCTGGCACTGACCTGGGGCATCCAGCCCGTCCTCGTCCCCATGGTGGGCCACACGGACGCCATGACTGCCCAGGTGGACCGCAGCCTCCTCGAGATGAAGATCGTGGAGAACGGCGACCTCGTAGTCATCGCTGCCGGTTCCCCTCCCGGACAGGCCGGTTCCACGAACTCGCTCAAGGTCCACAAAGTGGGCGACCTCGCAGACACGTCCCGTGTGGAAGAGGCCGCAGCCCGCAAGGAAAAGGTCGGACCGTGGCCTGAAAAGAAGAAGTCCAAGTCCAAGGCCTGATCTTTTAGCGCTGTTGAGGAGGCTCCGCCGTGTGGCGGGGCCTCCTTTGTCTTGTTTTGGGGCGGGGTGGTTCGCGTCTGGAGACGACGAAGGGCGCCGCTTCCCGTGGAAGCGGCGCCCTTCGCGGGGAGTGCTAGTTGACCTGGTTGATGATGGTCTCGGCGACCTCGCGCATGCTGAGGCGACGGTCCATGGAGGTCTTCTGGATCCACCGGAATGCTTCCGGCTCCGTGAGGCCCATCTTCGTGGTCAGGAGGCTCTTGGCGCGCTCCACAAGCTTGCGGGTGGCGAATTGCTCCTGAAGGTCGGTTACCTCGCTTTCGAGGGCCCTGATCTCCTCATGGCGGGACAGTGCGATTTCGATGGCCGGGATCAGATCGGCCGGAGTGAAAGGCTTCACGACGTAGGCCATGGCCCCGGCGTCGCGGGCGCGCTCCACGAGTTCTTTCTGGCTGAACGCTGTCAGCAGGACGACGGGGGCAATCCTCGCCTTGACGATCTTCTCCGCGGCAGAAATGCCGTCCATGACAGGCATCTTGACGTCCATGAGGACCAGATCCGGCTTCAGTTCTTCGGCCAGCTGGACGGCCTTCTCACCGTTGTCGGCTTCACCGACAACGTCGTAGCCTTCGCCCTTCAAGATCTCGATGATGTCCAGGCGGATGAGGGTTTCATCTTCTGCGACAACTACTCGGCGTGCCGGCTGGGATGCGGGCTTGGACTCCGTCTGTTCTGACACGGGATCTCCTTCAAGACGTACGGCGGGTTCTCAACCATCTTAGTTGCACCCGGTCCCTGCGTATGATTTATTGCTCGGCCGAGCCGGTTCTGGAATTTAGCCTATCTGCATGTAGAGTAGTTTCGCGCACTGCAACAGGGAGCGTTGAGTTCTGTGAAGAGCCCGACGTCGGTTAGTCTTGTTTCGGTGTTTCCGCGCCCGAGTGGCGGAATTGGCAGACGCGCCGCACTCAAAATGCGGTATCGAAAGGTGTGTGGGTTCGAGTCCCACCTCGGGCACAATGTTGTCGCAGGTCAGAGCGGTTTTAGGCTTGTGAGTGTGCACAGAAACTCGTTTTCTGTGCACACGAAGCCTAGAATTTTGGCTATG
>NZ_JBYSXB010000048.1:0-38242 GCF_058781765.1 Arthrobacter sp. FW306-1B-G06A
AGCGAGGTTAGGGAGGCGGTGGGTGGGCCCACGCCGCCAGGGTTCCCTGGCCGAGCGGAGCGAGGTTAGGGAGGCGGTGGGTGGGCCCACGCCGCCAGGGTTCCCTGGCCGAGCGGAGCGAGGTTAGGGAGGCGGTGGGTGGGCCCACGCCGCCAGGGTTCCCTGGCCGAGCGGAGCGAGGTTAGGGAGGCGGCGGGGACTAGCCCGGGAAGGAGGGGTCTACCGGACCCTTGAGTTGCAATTCCCACCCATTGCCGACCCGTTGGAAGACGCCTGCGCCCGACTGTCCAAAAATCTGCTCGGGTCCGTTGCCCGCGCTGATAGTCGTCAGGTTCGGCCATGCCGGCAACAGCTGCGGCTGGCTCGATGTCAAGGACAACAGCTCGGGAACCACGTTCTCCGTTGACGAAGCTTTCATCACCGCGACCGTCGTGGAATTGACCCAGACCCCTTGATCAACAGGGGCGGAAGAGAACAAGGTTATGGGTGCAGTCAGGTCTTTGGGGGTGCCGTCAGGATTGCGGACAATTCCGGTCACCTGCACCGATGATTTCCCGTTCATCTCGGAGATCACCAGTGCGCGCGTCCCTTCGCGGGATATCCGGAAGTCCCTCACAACGCGCCCTGCCAACCAGGCCGGCGCCATCGTCACCGTGGGGACGGGCTGTCCAAGAGGAACGTTGGACGGTTTGAACGCCACCACCTCGGTGGCCCCGTTGGCTCCTGGACCTGCCGTCCAGACCCAGTCCTGCGGGCTGAAGGACGGATGGCTCAGGGTTGTCCTGGTTGTCAGTTGACGGGCGGGTAGGCCGGGAATCATCGAATACAGGCTGGTTCCGGCACTGTTGAGGAAGGCCACGGCCTGGGACGTCGGGGACTCGGCGGGAGCGCTAGGGTTCAGTCCGGCCACCGGCTGCATGTCCGGGAGGGCCGAGACCCTGTTGTTCTCGTAGCGGACGAGTTCGTTGTTACTGACGGCGATTTGGCGCGCGGGAGCATTCTTCTCAAGCACGGGCGGCAGGACCGAGCCGTTGTCCTCCACGCGGACCAGATCCTGGTCGGCACGCAACTGAACATTGACCACGTCCGGCTGGCTACGGAAAGTCAGGGTCAGCTGGTTTTGCATCCGCTGCCGGTCCTCGGCAGACGCATCCACGAGTTCCTTGGCGGAAAGGTCCACCTGGGCGGCTCCCGACACCACCGGGACCGACTCCCGGGCCAGCTTCATGCCGGAGGGAAAGGCACTGACAACCGCACCCTGGAGGTAGGGCGCAGGACCGTCGAGCAAGGCGCTGGTCATTGCCTTGACGGTGTTCTTCTTGATGAACCACCGGACGTCCGGAACCGCATAGGTGAAGGTCGGGTCGTAGAAATAGATGGGCTGGGCCGCGTAGATGACTTTGAACGTCTCTTCCGGTATCGCGGTGCCGTCGGGGACCGCCGAGATCCGCCATTCGCCGTCGACCTGTTCCAGGGTCACCGGAATTGTCTCAGTGGTTCCTTCGGGGAACTGCGTCGCAACGCCGTCGGCGTCGACCGCGTAGGCGAGGTCCAGCTGGTACTTGAATTCGTTTTCCACACCGGTCTTGACGACGGTCGCCTTCCGGAAAACGAGCGTGCGCTTGTCGGACTTCCAGCTGACGGACAGCGCCTGCGTGAGGTACTGCCTGGCCACGGCGTAGTCGCCTTCGTAACCGCTGCCTGCACCATAGAAGTCTTCGATGATGGACTCCGGAGTGGCACCGGGGTGGGGCGGCGGCGGGAAGAAAACAGGAGCGTTCGGGTTGCCCGCGCTTTCGTCCTTGCTCTTTCCCACCGGACCAGACCGTGGGATCTGGGCGCAGGAACTAAGGACCACCATGAGGACAGCAAGAACGGCGATCACGGCCCTTAACACGTACGGGCGTCGGGAGAGGTACGGGCGTCGGGAACTCAAGGTGCCGTTCCCCCTTCGGCTTTGCCGTCGTCGTCGTGTCCTGCCGGAGGCAGTACGGCGGGCAGTACGGGAGGCAGTAGTGGCGGCGCCGGCGTGTCTTCCAGCCCCGGGTCCGCGGCGGAACCGCGCTCAAGTGGCGGATCGCCGGCATCCAATACGAGCATCTGGCGCTCAGGAGCAGCGCCCGGCAAATGGATGTCTGCCGGTTCAAGCTGCAACGGTGATTTCACGATGGTGCCACCCTTCTTGAGAGGCAGCGTCAGCCGGAAGTTGGAACCGGATCCCTTGCGCCCCCAAGCTTGCAACCAACCGTTGTGGAGCTTGGTGTCCTCTGCGGCGATGGAGAGTCCCAGTCCGCTGCCACCCGTGGTCCGCGCACGCGCGGGATCGGCGCGCCAGAAACGATCAAAGACCCGCGCGGCTTCTGCCGGGGTCATCCCTATGCCGAAGTCACGCACAGAGATGGCGACTGCCTCTTGGTTGGCGGCAACGGAAACGTGGACCGGTTTCCCCTCGCCGTGTTCGACGGCGTTGAGCAGCAGGTTCCGCAGGATGCGGTCGATCCTGCGGGCGTCCATCTCCACGATGATCCGCTTGTGGCGCGAGGTAAGGCGAACTTCGGAGCCATATTCGGCGGCAACGGGAGAGGCACCGTCGATGACATGGGAAACGACTTGGAAGATGTCCGTCGGCTCGGAGTCCAACACGGCGGCCCCTGCGTCGAAGCGGGAAATCTCCAGCAGATCCGAAAGCAGCGACTGGAAGCGCTCCACCTGGTTGTAAAGCAGCTCGGCGGAACGCTTGTTGATGGGGTCGAAGTCATCGCGGGCATCGAACAACACTTCGGCAGCCATCCGAACGGTCGTGAGCGGTGTCCGCAGTTCATGGGACACATCGGAAACGAACCGCTGCTGCATCTGGGACAACGTGGCCAGCTGCGTAATCTGCTCCTGCAGGCTCGCGGCCATGTGGTTGAAGGAGGCGCCCAGCCTGGCCACCTCGTCTTCGCCCTTGACCACCATCCGCTCCTGCAACTGGCCTGCGGCCAGCTTCTCGGAGACGACCGCGGCATGGCTCACCGGACTCACGACGTTCCTGGTCACGTACCAGGCAATACCGCCGATCATGAGGATGAGTGCGGCTCCGCCCGCCCACAGCACGTTCTGGATTTCGTCCAGGGTTTGTTGGGCGGTATCCAGGTCGTAGAGGAGATAGAGCTCGTAGACCGTGCCATTGAAGGTGACTTTGTTCCCGACCGCGATCCCGGGGTGGTCCTGGTTGCCGACGGGGAACTCGGTGGAAGCCCAGTACTGGTCCTTGCCCGATTCCTGCACAGACTTGCGAAGGGCCGGAGGAATGACGCGGACCGTCAACTGATCCGAGGCCCGCGATTCCACCCAGCGGTTGCGCGGTTTGGTTTGTTCGGGCATCGCTTCGAACACGTATCGCCGCTGGATGACCGAGCCGTTGCCCTCCACCGCTTTGAGCGTGTCATAGACAAGTGTGATGACGCTTGATTGGTCGTTGGCCTGTGACCCGTCAAAGGTGTCCTGGACTTGCTTGACGTAGTAGCGGCTTTCGGACTCGGCTTGCTTCAAACGCTCCTGGAAAAGGTTGTTCGCTATTTGGTTCGAGAGATATGCGCCGACCACCGCAAACGACACCATCGACAGCACGATTGTCACCGCGACGGTCCTGAATTCGAGGGAGCGGCGCCAACGGCGCAGCAAGGCGCGCCACAAGTACCGGATCCCTGGCCGGATGTGGCGAAGTCCGGTCACCACGAGGCGGGAGACACGCAGTGCCAGGATCAGGGCGCGGCGCGTCCAAATGCGTGTGCGCTCCAGGATCCACGGGAGATTCAATGCCCGGGCGTCCGTGTGTTCCGGGACAGGATGTCCTGAAACGGGGTGTTTGACCTTGGCCTCCGGGGCCTCCTGGTCGGTGCCGGGCTCGCCGGTGGAAGACTCAGGCGCCTGCTTTATATCCGACACCACGAACCGTCAATACAACTTCGGGAGCTTCCGGGTCACGCTCGATCTTGGACCGCAGGCGCTGGACATGGACGTTGACCAGCCGGGTGTCGGCAGCGTGGCGGTAGCCCCACACCTGCTCAAGGAGCAGTTCGCGGGTGAAGACCTGCCAGGGCTTGCGCGCCAGCGCGACCAACAGATCGAATTCCAGGGGTGTCAGCGAAATCCGCTCGCCGCCGCGTGTCACCAAGTGGCCCGCGACGTCGATGGTGACGTCGGCAATCCGCAGGGTCTCGGGCGCTTTCTGGTCGCCCGGACGCAACCGGGCGCGGACCCGGGCCACGAGCTCGGCTGGCTTGAAAGGCTTGGGCACGTAGTCGTCAGCACCGGATTCAAGGCCGCGGACGACGTCGGAGGTATCCGATTTGGCGGTGAGCATGACGATGGGAACGTCCGACTCCCCGCGGATCTGGCGGCACACTTCGATGCCGTCCGATCCGGGCAGCATCAGGTCAAGCAGTACCAGATCCGGTTTGGAGGAACGAAACACCTCCAGCGCTTGTCCGCCGTCCGCGCAAAAAACCGGGTCGAAGCCGTCGTTCCGCAGCACGATGCCGATCATTTCGGCCAGCGCTTCGTCGTCGTCTACTACCAGGATGCGTGCCTTCATAGTTATATATTCCCTTATGACCAAGCCTTTGTCCCGTTGAGCCCGATCACGGCATGGCGCGCTGCAGCCCGCAAGCAAATGGGCTATGAGGCGCGACGGCGGAACTATAGGCTGGTGCGAACGGCCCCTTTCGGGGTCCGTGCATTGCCGCGGACGCATCTTTTGGGGAGGAAAACGTGTCACAGCCCGATCCGGGTTACCGGCCTGAACAGGGACCGCGGCCACCGTGGGGCGCCCAGCCACAATGGGGTGCGCCGCAACCGGGCGCCCAGCCACAATGGGGCACCCCACCGCAATGGGGCGTGCCGCAGTATCCGGGGCAATCGTGGGGCCCGCCGGTCGATCCGCGCTGGCCGGCAGGCGGTCCGCCGCCGTACGGCCAGCCCCGCTATGTGGCTCCCCCGAAACCCGGAATCGTGCCCCTCCGGCCGCTCTTCTTCGGTGAAATCATGGACGGTGCATTCCAGACCGTCCGCCGGAACGCCAAAACCATGTTCGGCTCCGCCCTCATTGTCCAGGCCGTTGCCGGCGCATTGAACGAGGTGGCCGCGCTGGGCATGCTCGGGATGGTCGAACCTCCCGTAGGAGGATTCACGAGCCAGGACGAGGCGATGCGGTATCTTGGCCCGGCCGTTGGCGCCACTGCAGGGATCATGGGAATTTCCTTGCTCACTATGGTGCTCACAGCCGTCCTTCAAGGGGTTATGGCCATTCCCGTCGCCAGGTCCGCGTTGAACCGGCCCACGGGGTTCAAGCAAATGTGGTCCTTGGCCCGCTCGCGCATCTGGCCCTTGGTAGGACTTGCCGCCCTCCTCCTTGCTGGATCGTTGTTGTTTTTCCTGGTCCTGTTCTTGCTGGCCGTCCTCGTCCTGGCCGGATTGGGTCCGGCCGGCGTGCTCTTGCTTTTCCCGTTGGTATTCGGCGCGGCCGTCGTATTTTTCTGGATCTATACGAAGCTGTTGGTGGCCCCGGCCGCCATCACCGTAGAAGAACTCGGCGTCTTCGCCGGTCTTCGGCGCTCGTGGACGCTGACGCGCCGGAATTGGTGGCGGATCTTCGGAATCACGCTGCTGGTGGCCTTCATGGTATTTATCATCGGGTCGGTCATCCAGATTCCCCTGGGCTTGGCTTCCGGTGGAATAAACTCCGTGTTCGCCCCCCATGCCGGCGCCGCACAAGTGACCACGACGGCGATTGTCCTCGCCGTGGCCTCGCTGGTCGTAGGGGTCCTCGTAAGCGCCGTTGGCTTCGCTTTCCAAACCTCCGTAGCAGCCCTGATCTACATGGACCTGAGGATGAGACGCGACGGGCTGGACGTGGAACTCCTGCGGCTTCTGGAGACCGGGGAAGATCCCGACGGCGTTCCCGGCCAGCGCAGGGCACGTCAAGTCGGTGCGCATCCATGGCCGCCGAACACCGCCCAGGGTTCTCCACAAGGATGATCCCGGTCTCCGCGTCCCTTGCTCTTCTTCTCCCTGCCATCGAGCCTCCCGTTGATCCGGACCGCAGCGAGGCCCAGCGGTGGGCGGCCGAAGAACTGTCCAAGCAGCAGTACGCATCGGCCAAGCCAAGTTGGATCGGCGAGGTATGGAATCAGTTCGTCGACTGGCTCCGTTCCTTGAACGGCGATTCCATGGGTGGGGCAAATATCGGCGTGCCGCTGATCGGCGCCCTGGCCGTGGTCCTCATTGTGGTTGCCGTGATGGTTGTCAGGCCGAGGCTCAACGCGCGGAAGAAGGCGTCGGCGAAGGTTTTCGACGGCGAGCCGACGGTTGATGCCGATACGTTCCGCGCCCGCGCATCTGCAGCGGCAAGCCGTGAAGACTGGCAAACGGCCGTCGTCGAACAGTTCCGCGCCGTGGTTCGCTCTGCGGAGGACCGGGCAGTCATTGACGTCCAGGCTGGCCGGACCGCGGACGAGGCGGCTGCCCAATTGGGGCGCGCGTTCGGGGACGCCAGTTCGCGGCTTGAGGAAGCCGCCAGGATTTTCGATGGCGTGAAATACGGAAAGGCGACCGCCACCGCTTCCGACCATGCAGCCGTCCTCTCACTGGACACCGGACTATCGGCCATGAAACCTGATTTCGCCGGGCAGTCCGCCAACGGTTTGGCGGTGCCGCGATGACATCGGACACTCACGCAGTCCGGTGGTCCGCGCAACTGCGGGGTTGGTTGCGCCGCCATATGGCCTGGATCATCATCGGGGCCATCGTGGCGGTACTCGGATCTGTCACTGTGTTCCAGTCCCCGACGAACACGGACACGGCACCCCTCTCCGCCCGCAATGCCGCTCCTGATGGCGCCATGGCTGCGGCCGAAATCCTCCGGCGGCACGGAGTCACTGTCACGGAATCCGATTCATTCGCGACGACAACCTCGCTGCTGGCCGGGAAACCACGCGCCACCGTCTTGTTGTATGACCGCAACGGCTATCTCGATTCCGCCCAGTTGCACAGCCTGCTGCAATCGGCCGACCGCGTGGTGGTCATCGCTCCCGGCTTCCGAACCCTGACGGGGCTGAGCCGCGAGATCCGTCATGCCGGAGTGGTTCCCAACGGGACGTCAACGTTGGAAGCAGGGTGCGGGCAAACGGATCCACTTGTTGCGGGGCGTGTCTCCGGCAAGGGCGCGTTCCTTTACACGGGAGCCGATGTGACGTGCTACCGGCCTGGCAGCACCGACGGAGGCATGTACGCGGCCAGTGCGGACGGTCGGCTGGTGGTTCTCGGCAGCACGGCCGTTCTCAGCAACGATCTCCTGCAGGTAGAGGGCAATGCCGCACTGACTCTTCGGACCCTCGGGCCAACGCCGGATCTCGTCTGGTATCTGCCAGGCCTTGGAGACGTACCGAATAATGGCACACCGCCCACGCTGGAGGAATTGGCGCCGCCGTGGGTTGGCTTCCTGGGATTGTGGCTGGCGGTGGTCGCGTTGCTCGCTGTGCTGTGGCGGGGCAGGCGGCTTGGTCCGCTCGTGTTTGAGCCGCTGCCGGTGGTGGTCAAGGCTGTAGAGACCGCCGAAGGCCGTGCCCGTCTCTATCAGGATTCCCGCGCTGTCGGCCAGGCCGCCGACAATCTCCGGGCCGGCACTTTGACCAGGCTTGCCAAGCACTTCCGGCTCGGCCCCGAAGCCCGCGCGGAGGCCGTCCTCGATGCCGTGTCCCGAAAGGTCAACCAGCCTGCACCGGAGTTGCGCATGCTCCTGCTGGACCACCGGCCACGCACCGAATCAGAACTCGTCCACTGGGCACAAAGCATCGAAACACTCGAGCAGGAGGCAACAGCCCCATGAGTAATCACGCAATGAGCAATCAAGCAAACAGCTACACCGACGGCAGCTATGGCTACCCGGGCGGCCCGGCGTCGCAGGGGCAGCCAACGCAGGCGGCTACCCGGTCCGACCCTGCCCGCAAAGCCCTGCTGGACGTCCGTCACGAAGTAGGCAAGGCCGTGGTCGGACAGGATGCAACGGTGTCGGGCATGCTCATCGCGCTGCTGTGCGGTGGCCACGTACTGCTTGAGGGTGTTCCGGGCGTCGCCAAAACCCTCCTGGTACGGGCCTTGTCCGCCGCGTTGAGCCTGGATACGAAGCGCGTCCAGTTCACTCCGGACCTCATGCCGGGCGACGTCACCGGCTCACTCGTCTACGACTCGCACACCTCGGAATTCACCTTCCGCGAAGGACCAGTGTTCACCAACATCATGCTGGCCGACGAAATCAACCGAACGCCGCCCAAGACCCAGGCGTCGCTGCTGGAAGCCATGGAGGAGCGCCAGGTATCCGTGGACGGACTCTCCCGGCCTTTGCCGTCGCCGTTCATTGTTGCCGCCACCCAAAACCCTGTCGAGTACGAGGGCACCTATCCCCTGCCCGAGGCGCAACTGGACCGCTTCCTGCTCAAGCTCTCCATGCCGCTGCCCGGACGTGCCGAAGAGATCGAAGTGGTCCGCAGGCACTCGGAAGGATTTGATCCGCGCAATTTGCTGGCTGCGGGAGTCAGGCCAGTAGCGGGCGTCGCCGAACTCCAGAATGCCCGCGACGCGGTGGCCGAAGTGACCGTGGCCCCCGAGATCCTCGGCTACATCGTGGACGTCGTGCGGGCGACGCGGGCAGCGCCGTCGTTCCAGCTGGGAGTCTCCCCGCGCGGCGCGACGGCGCTTCTGAACACCTCGCGTGCCTGGGCATGGTTGTCCGGGCGCAACTTCGTCACCCCCGACGACGTCAAAGCGCTCTCGTTGCCGTGTTTGAGGCACCGTGTCGGACTGCGACCCGAAGCCCAAATGGACGGTGTGCATGTAGATGATGTCCTTGGCAGCATCCTGGCGTCCGTCCCCGTGCCGCGCTGATTGGCCTCGCCTCATGACTCTCTACTTCGGGCAGTACTGAATGGCGATCACAGGCCGCTTTGTGCTGCTCGTTTTCGCCGCGTTGGCCCCCTTGCTGCTGTTTCCCGCGTGGAGTACGGTCCTTCTCGCCACCGCCTTGCTGCTGGCGTTGGTGTTGTCCGACCTCCTGCTGGCCGCGTCCCCGGCCAAAATCGCCCTTCAACGCAAGGATCCCGGGAATGTCACCCTGCACGCGGACACGGAGTCCGTTCTGACGCTGGAAAACGGCAATCGGCGTAGATTCCGCGGAGTGGTGCGTGACGCGTGGCAACCCTCCGCGGGGACGGTCGCCCCGGTCCAGCGTGTTGAAATCCCTGCTGGTGAGCGGCGTCGGATGTCGATGGCTCTGAAGCCAACACGGCGCGGGGACCTGTCGGCACCGCACGTAACGCTCCGTTCCTTCGGCCCGCTCGGCCTGGCTGCCAGGCAACGCACCGTGACCCTTCCCGGCCGTCTTCGCGTTCTGCCGCCGTTCCATTCCAAGCGGCATTTGCCGTCCAAGCTGCGAAAACTCCGGGAGCTCGACGGCAAAGCGGCCGTGCAGATCCGCGGGGCCGGCACGGAATTCGATTCCCTCCGCGATTACGTCCGGGGCGACGACGTGCGCTCCATCGACTGGCGGGCAACCGCCCGGCGCACCGCCGTCGTCGTCCGGACCTGGCGACCCGAACGGGACCGCCGCGTCGTCATCATGCTCGATACCTCGCGCACGGCAGCAGCCCGAATCGACGACGAGCCCCGCCTGGACACCGGGATGGAAGCGGCTCTCCTGCTTGCGGTGCTGGCAGAGCGGGGCGGAGACCGCGTGGACTTCTTCGCTTTCGACAGGCGCGTCCGCGGGCGCGTCGATTCAGCGGCCAAAGGCAATCTGCTCGGCTCCTTGGTCCAGGCCATGGCTCCGCTGGAGGCGGAACTGATCGAGATGGACTGGGCCCAGATCCCGGCGCAAGTACGGGCCATTTCGGCGCACCGTTCCCTTGTGGTCCTGTTGACCTCGCTCGACAGCGGCGCACCCGAAGAAGGACTCATTCCTTTGGTGGCGCAACTCGTACGGCAGCACGTCGTGCTGCTTGGATCGGTGCGGGACCCCTTGCTGGGCCGAATGAAGGAAGAACGCACGACGGCGAGCCAGGTCTTCCGTGCCTCCGCCGCCGAACGTGCCCTGCTGGACCGTGAGGCCGTCAGCGCCCAATTGCGCCAGCTTGGCGCGGAGGTAGTCGACGCCGAGCCGTTGGAACTGCCGCCGCTCCTGGCGGATGCGTACATTCGGCTGAAGGCCGCGGGACGCTTATAGCCTTGCCAGGCGCCCAGTCCAGATATCAACAACCCGGAATCCGAGGAAAGCACATGAGCACACCCATCTACGAGTTGGCGCTGGGCGCTAAGTTCCGGCAATTGCAGCCCGAACTCCAGGACTATTTCTCCCTGGCCCCGGGCTCCGGATCTTACGGAATCGGCGAGGGCGTATTCGACGTGGTCGGTTGCAGGCAGAAGTGGCTCCGCCCACTCCTTGCCACGGTCGCCGGCGAAGAGGCCTTCTTCCCCGAGTACGGCGAGCGCATCCCGTTCCGCATCGAAAATCATGCGCACCTTGATCCCTTCGGACGGTCCAGCCTCACGGCCCGGCGTGAAATATTCTTTCCCGGGCACACCCGCTTGTTCCATGACACCACTGTCGCGGAGGCCGCCCACGACGGTGGCACCCGCTTGGTCGACTATTTGGGCCGATACCGCAGGCTGGCCACGGCGTTGGACCTGGATGTCACCGCGGAAGGGCGTCTTCGCGGTGTCTCAGGTGCATCACGCCTGTTCCTGGGTCCGCTGAGGCTCAGCTTGCCGGCTTCCCTCGACGCAAAAGCCTACGCAGAGCAGTGGTGGGATGCGGCAGAAGGAAAGCATCGGATCCAGGTGAAGGTGCTGCAGCCGCAGGTCGGACTGGTGCTGGTCTATGCCGGCTCCTTCGACTACCGTTTGGCGCCCTCGCTGCCCGCGAACGATGGTGCAGTTGCCAAGCGTTCCGCCACTGCCGCCGTCGGGCTCCCCCGTTACGCCGAGCCGGACCGTTGGGAACGGCGCGTCTAGAAGGGCCCGGACGGCAGGCTAACCGAGCGCGATCTGGTTGAGCCCATCCGCAATCTGGGTCAAGCGGTTAAGAACCTCTTTAGCCCCCGACGGCGAGAATCCGGCCAGGCCGTCCGACGGCGTGACCCGCACGGCACCCAGGCTCGACGCCGGCAGACCGAGTTGGCGCCACGGTTGCCAGACGGTGTCCACGAGCTCGGCGGTGCGTGGCAGGGTTGCCCGTGGATTCCCTACGGGCAAAGCGCCGGCCCATAGGCGTTTGCCCGCTTCCACCGCAGTGGCAATTTGTTCCCATTGGCGCGTAGTGAGTGCTTTAAGCGGTAGGGCGACGCCGTCAGCTCCGGAGGAGAGGATCTGCTGGATCGGGGCTTCGATTTCCGGAACGGAAACCACGGTCTCGGCCACTCCTGCGGCCCGCAGCGCGTCGATCACCAACCGCCAGGCTCCCGTGACTTCCTCGCCCGGGATGGAACGCAGGGTGCGGTAGCCACTCGCCGTCGGGATGGTGCCGGCCAGCACGGAGGAGATGTCCGGTTCGTCGAGCTGGACCACGATCGCGGCGCCGGGCACGGCAGCGCGGACTTTGGATACGTGCTCGGCGACTCCGGCGGCCAAGGACTCCGCAATGTCCCTGCGGGCGCCGTAGTCAAGAAGGGCGCGCTCCCCGTTATGCAAGTAAAGGCCCGCGGCTAGGCTCAAGGGGCCGCGCAGCTGAATCTTGAGTTCGTCGGCGGAGGATTCTTCCGAGCCGGCAACGTCGGCGAGGATATTGATGTCGGTGGCAAGGGCGGACTTCGCACGCCGCAGGTCTTTCCCCGGGCGGTCAACCAGGCGCCAGCCGTGCGGCTGCACATCGATGGCCAGCTCGACCAGGAGCGATGCCGTCCGGCCGAGGGCATCCGAGCCCACGCCACGATCCGGAAGCTCGGCCAGGAACGGCAGGTGCGGGCTGCCCAGTTCGCCGCGGATGATCCGGGCTGCCTCAGCAGGATCCGTTCCGGGCCAAGGACCCAATGCCGTGGCGCTGACCTGGTTCTGCGCGGTTTCGGCTTTCTGCGCGGTCTCGGCGGCCACGTGTTCAGGCCTGCGCGATGGAAGCCTGGTGGCCTTCGGCGATTGCCTCGTGGTGCCGGATGACCTCACTGATGATGAAATTCAGGAACTTCTCCGCGAAGGCAGGATCGAGGTGCGCTTCTTCGGCGAGCCGGCGGAGCCGCGCGATCTGGGCGGACTCGCGTCCCGGGTCCCCGGCGGGAAGCTTGTGCGTCGCCTTCAGGACTCCCACTTTCTGGGTGGCTTTGAACCGCTCCGCGAGGAGGAAGACGAGGGTGGCATCGATGTTGTCGATGCTGGAGCGGATGGAGAGCAACTCGTCCATGACGGCCTGGTCCACGCGGCCGGCGAGGGAGCTGGCGGAAGGATCGAAGGAGTCGGCGTCGGGGAGGGCGTGGTTCTGCTCGGTCATTCCTCCAGTCTAGGGTGTGCGGGCCGGCCCTTGAGGGGCAGAATGGGCATGTCCGCGCCGATGATAAGGAGAGCACGCATGAAAATCGCAGTTCTTGGCACCGGAATGGTGGGGCATACCCTGGCCGACAAATTGGTGGCCGTAGGCCACGAGGTCATGATGGGTTCCCGGGAAGCCGGCAATCCCAAGGGGACGGAGTGGGCGGCGCAGGCGGGTCCGGGGGCAAGCTCCGGTTCCTTCGCGCAGGCGGCAGCCATGGCCGAGCTCGTGGTCAACGCAACCCCGGGCATGGTCTCGCTCGCGGCGTTGAGCGAAGCCGGGGCTGCGAACCTGGCGGGCAAGGTCCTGGTGGATGTGTCCAATCCGCTGGATTTTTCCGCCGGCTTCCCGCCGTCGCTCTCCGTCTGCAATACCGACAGCATTGCCGAAACCATCCAGCGCTCCTTCCCCGCGGCGCGTGTGGTCAAGGCCCTCAACACCTTGACTGCTCCCCTGATGGTTGATCCGCTCAGGCTCGCCGATGGTGCCCATGACGTCTTCGTGGCGGGGAACGACGACGACGCGAAAGCCACCGTCGTCGCGCTCCTGCGGGAGTTCGGCTGGCTTCCGGAACACATCCACGACCTGGGCGGGCTCGACGTTGCCCGTGGCCTTGAAATGTGGATGCCGCTGTGGCTCCGGATCTTCGTGCGCCAACCGAAGGACAAGCTCTTCAACATCAGCATCGTGTCCGAATAGCCGCGCAGAACGGACATGCCCGCCCTTCGTGGAGAAGTGCGGGCATGTCCGTTCTTGCGGATCGCCGCTTGGATGGAGGGCTAGATGCCCAGCAGCGCGCGGTTCTCTTCCCGGCGTCGGGCCTGTTCGTCAGGATCCGGCACCGGCAGCGAGGCAATGAGCTTGCGGGTGTAGTCGTGCTGGGGATTGCCCATGATCTGGCTGCCGATCCCTTGCTCCACGAGCTTGCCCTTGTACAACACGCCCACCCAGTGGGAGAGAATATCCACCACGGCGAGATCGTGGCTGATGAACAGCGCAGCAAAACCGAACTCTTCCTGGATGTCCTTGAACAGTTCCAGGACCTTTGCCTGCACGGAAACGTCGAGGGCCGAGGTCGGCTCATCGGCGATCAGGAGGCGCGGGTTGAGCGCGAGCGAACGCGCCAGCGAAGCGCGCTGGCGCTGCCCGCCCGAGAGCTCATGCGGAAAGCGTTCAGCGTACGACGCCGGCAATTGGACCGATTCGAGCAACTGCGCCACGCGCAGGCGTGCTTGGGCCGGGCTCGGGTGGGTATGGATCAGCAGCGGTTCCGCGACGCACTCGCCGATGGTCAGGTGAGGGTTGAACGAGGCGGCCGGGTCTTGGAAGACGAAGCCGATGTCCTTGCGCAGCGGCTTGAACGTGTGCTCCTTGAATCCCAGCATTTCGTAGCCAAGGACCTTGAGGCTGCCGCCGGTTGCCCTGTTGAGGCCTGCGATGGCGCGACCGATGGTGGACTTGCCCGAACCGGACTCGCCGACCAGGCCGAAGACCTCGTTCTCGGACACCGTGAAGCTGACGTTGTCCACGGCTTTGAACCCGGGCTTGCCGAGGCGGCCCGGATACTCGATGGTGAGGTTCTTGGCCTCGACCAGGATCTTCCCGGTCTGGTGCAACCGTTCGGTGGCCCCCTCGGACGCTGAGTTGCGGCCAAGGTGCGGCACAGCGGCCAGCAGCTTCTTGGTGTAGTCCTGCTTCGGCTCGGCGAAAAGGACCCTCGCGGTGGCTTCTTCGACGACGTCGCCTTGGTACATGACCACGACCCGGTCGGCCAGGTCGGCCACGACGCCCATATTGTGCGTAATGAGCACAATCGAGGTGCCGTACTTGTCCCGCAAGTCCCGGAGCAACTGAAGGATCTCGGCCTGGACAGTGACATCCAGCGCCGTCGTCGGTTCGTCCGCCACGATCAAACCGGGGTTCAAGGCAAGCGCGGCCGCGATGACGACGCGCTGCTTCTGGCCTCCGGAAAGCTGGTGCGGATAGTAGTTGACGCGGGTTTCGGGATCGGGGATGCCCACCTTCCGCAGGGCTTCGGTGGCCCGTTTCTTGGCCTCCTTGGCCGAGATGCGGTGTCCGTCCGAGGCGTGTGCCCGGATGCCTTCGGCGATTTGCCAGCCAACCGTGAACACCGGGTTCAGGGCCGTTGAGGGCTCCTGGAAGACCATGGCCACGTCGCGGCCACGGATCTTGCGCAGTTTGGACGCGCTCACGCTGATGACGTTGTTGCCGTTGATCAGCACAGCCCCGGAGCTGATGGCCGTTTCAGGGAGGAGGCCGAGAATGGTCTTGGCCGTGACGGTCTTGCCGGAACCTGACTCCCCTACGATCGCCAGCACTTCGCCGGCTTTGACCTCAAGGCTGACGTCCTTGACCGCGTAGACGTCGCCGCTGTCGGTGGCAAAGGTGACTTTGAGCCGTTCGATGTCCAGGACGGGCTGCCCGGATGTCAGCGGCTGGTCCGAAATGTTGCCGATGTTGGTGGTCATGCCTTACCTGCTTCTGGTTCAGGAGCGGTGGTGGCCCCTGTGTTCGTGCCGTCGGTTCCAACTGCGGCCTTGGAGCGGGAGGCCTTGCCTCCAGCACGCTTCCGGCCGCGTAGGCGGGGATCGTTGAGGTCGTTGATGCTTTCGCCGACCAACGTCAGCCCCAGCACGGTCAGGACGATCGCGATACCGGGGAAGACGCCGGTCCACCAAATGCCGGAGGACGCGTCCGCCATGGCCTTGTTGAGGTCGAAGCCCCATTCGGCGGCCGAGGACGGTTCAATGCCGAAGCCCAGGAAGCCAAGTCCCGCAAGGGTCAGGATCGCTTCGGAGGCGTTCAGGGTGAACATCAATGGAAGCGTCCTGGTGGCGTTCTTGAAGATGTGCCGGGTGATGATCCGAAGGCTGGACGCACCCAGGACCATGGCCGATTCCACGAATGGCTCGGCCTTGAGCCTGATGGTTTCGGCCCGGATCACGCGGAAATACTGCGGAACGAACACCACGGTGATCGAGAAGGAACAGGCGAGGATGCCGCCCCAGAAGCTCGACTGGCCACGGCTGATGACGATCGACATGACGATCGCCAGGAGCAGGGAAGGAAAGGCATAAATGGCATCGGCGATGACTACCAGCACCCGGTCCAGCCAGCCACCGAAGTAACCACTGAGGAGGCCCAGCGCCACGCCGAGGAAGATGGACATCACGACGGCGACGACGATCACGGTCACCGCGGTCTGTGAACCCCACAGGACGCGGGAGAGGACGTCATAGCCGCCGACTGTGGTGCCGAGCAGGTGCTTGCCGCCGGGAGCCTCCTGGGTGGGGAACGAGCCTGTTGCGTCACTCAGCTGGGAATATCCGTACGGCGCGATGAACGGCGCGAGCACGGTCGAAAGAAGGAAGAGCCCGGTCAGCACAAGCCCGGTGATGAGCATGCCCCGCTGGAGGCCGACGCTCTTTTTGACGTGGGAGATGACAGGAAGTGCGGACAGGAAGGACTTCTTCCGTCCTGAAATTGTTGCGGTGCTCATGTCAGTACCTCACTCGCGGGTCGATCAGCGCGGCGACGACGTCCACGACGAAGTTGGTAAATGCGACGATGACGGCCAGCAGCACCACGATGCCCTGGACCGCTACGAAGTCCCTCGCGTTCAGGTATTGGACCAGCTGGTAGCCAAGGCCCTTCCATTCGAAGGTGGTCTCGGTGAGTACGGCTCCGCCGAGCATCAGGGCGATCTGCAAGCCCATGACGGTGATGATGGGGATAAGCGCCGGCTTGTAGGCGTGCTTCGTCACGAGTCGGAACTCGCTGACGCCGCGGGAACGGCCGGCCTCGACGTAATCCTTGCCCAGGGTCCCGATGACGTTTGTCCGGACGAGTCGCAGGAAGACACCCGCGGTCAGGAGGCCCAACGCGATAGCGGGCAAAACGGCGTGGGACACGACGTCGCCGAGTGCCGTGAGATTGCCGCTGCGCAGGGCGTCGAGCCAGTAAATGCCGGTGGGAGCGGCAAGTTGGCCCATGGTCAGCTCAGTGCGGGTGGATACGCGACCGGCCACTGGGAGCCATCCGAGCCAAACGGAGAACGTCAGCTTCAGCAGGAGTCCGGAGAAGAAGACCGGAGTGGCGTAGCAGAGGATGGCAAAGCAGCGAAGGAAAGCGTCAGACGCCTTGTCGCGCCGTTGCGCGGCGATCATGCCTAGCGGGATGCCGACCGCGAGCGCCACGATGAGCGCGTTGATCGAGAGCTCAAGGGTGGCTGCACCGAAGGTCGACAGCATTTCGACGACGGGCCGCCGGTCCGTGATGGTGGTGCCGAAGTTACCGGTGATCAACTGGCCCAGGTATTCGAAGTACTGGATGATGATCGGCCGGTCGTAACCGGCGTCGTGGATTCGCTGCGCCAGGACATCCGGGGGAAGCCGGCCGCCCTGGGCTGCGGTGATGGGGTCTCCGATGACCCGCATGAGGAAGAAGACCAGAGTGACGAGGATGAAGATCGTGGGAATAATCAGGAAGAACCTGACCACGATGTACCTGCCGAGACCCCCGCCCGCTGATTTACTCTTGGGAGCGACCGCGTCCGGTTCGACGTCGGGCACCTCTATAAGTGTTGTCATTGCTACCTAAAGTTCATTGCCCGCGGATCGCGCGGGGTTTTGCTCAAAATGTGAGGCAATCAGCAATAAGGGGAGGCAAAGCACCTGTTGGCACCCGCCTCCCCCTACCGGCTGCTTACTTTGAAATAGTTCCCAGTCGGAACTTGAAGGAAGCGTCAAGCGTCTTGTCGACGCCGTTCACGCCCTTCGCCGAGATGGCAACCTGGGCACCCTGGAGCAACGGCAAAGTGGAAATGTCCTTTGCCAGAGCGTTCTGGGCGTCCTTGATGGTGGATTCGCGAGCCGACTTGTCCGTGGTGGTCAGCTGCTTGTTGATCAGGTCGGTCACGGCCTGGTCGTTGAAGTGGTTCTTCAGGAAGCCGCCGTTCGGGAAGAACGGGGTGAGGTAGTTGTCGGGGTCGCTGAAGTCGGGGAACCAACCGAACTGGAAGAGCGGGTACTCGTCGGCGCGGCTGGCCTTGCTGTAGGTCACCCATTCGGTGGACTGCAGGTTCACCTTGAAGAGGCCCGACTTCTCGAGCTGGTCCTTGATCATGGCGTACTCGTCGCCCGAGGACTTGCCGTAGTGGTCCGGGTTGTACTGGAGGTTCAGCGTGACGACGTCCTTGACCCCGGCATCGGAAAGAACCTTCTTGGCTTTGTCCAAGCTCGGCTTTCCGTTGTCGCCGTAGGCATCCTTGAACGACTCGTTGGCGCCCAGGAAACCGCTGGGGACGTTGGAGTACAGCGGCAGGTAGGTGCCCTTGTAGACCTGGTCGGCGATTGCCTGGCGGTCAACGAGGTTGGCGATCGCCTGGCGCACGGCAAGTGCCTTGGCCGGGTCTGCACCGGTTGCCTTGGCGCCGAACGGCATGGTGTTGAAGTTGAACGTGATGTAGCGGATCTCGCCGCCGGGACCAACGTTGACCTTGACCTTGGAGTCCTTCTTGAGGTCGTCGACGTCGGTGGCGCTGAGGCTTCGGTTCGCAACGTCGATGTTGCCCTGCTGGATGTCCAGCTTCATGTTGGTCGGCTCGGCGTAGTACTTGATCGTTGCGGCGTCGTTGGCCGGCTTGCCCAGGACACCCTGGTAGTCAGGGTAGGCCTTGAGGCTGATGAGCTCGTTCTTCTTGTAGCTGTCGATCGTGTACTGGCCGTAGAACGCCTTGGCCTTGATGATGTCGTCATCCGAAAGGAGCTTGTCGGCCGGGAAGACCTGGTGGTCCACGATCGGCGCGGCCGGGCTGCTGAGGATCTGCGGGAACGTCTGGTCGTTGGCGAGCTTCAGCTTGAAAACGGCCGTGTTGGCGTCCGGGGTGGTGACGCTGTCCAGGTTTTCGAGCAGGCTTGCCGGACCAGCGGGGTCGTTGATCTTGAGCTGGCGGTCGAAGGAAAACTTGACGTCGGTGGAGTCCAGCGTGTGGCCATTGGCCCACTTGAGTCCGGGCTTCAGCTTGACGGTGTACTCGGTGGGCGACGTGAACGACGCCGACGCTGCCAGGTCCGGAACGGGGTCGGCGCTTCCTGGCTTCGAGTTGAGGAGGAAGGAATAGACCTGGTTCATCACCATGAAGGAACCGTTGTCGTACGAGCCTGCGGGATCGAGTGCGGTCACCTTATCGGTGGTGCCATAAGCGATCGGACCGCTGGCAGCTGAGGAAGCTGAACCGCCGCCGCCCGCCGGGCCCGTGCAGGCCGTCAAAGCGAATACGGAGATGCCCGCGAACGCGATAGCGCTTCGCAAGGCTTTTTTGTTCAATGCCATCAGTGAACTTTCTGTTCGATGGATACGGCGAACCGCCGTCGGTAATTTCTTAGGAGCGCATACTCCTGACTCCACGATTCAATCAGAAGCTTTTCTGGTGAAACGTTTGATTTTGTGAGTTGAGACACAAAATTTACTTTTCTTTTGGCGCATAGTCGGCTAGGGGAACGCGGCAGGCCGCACTGGACGCTGATGAAACGGTCCCGTTAGCGCTAACAATCTTGCGTGCGCGGATTCACCCGCTGCGGCGAGTGGCCGGGCTTAGAGTTCCGCGCGCTGAAGCGACCGGGCGACGTCGATAGTTGCCTGGCCGAGGACACGGGTGCCTTGGTAGAGCACGATGGTCTGACCGGGGGCCACTCCGCGGAGGGGATCGACGAGGGTCACCACGAGGCCCTCGCGCTCGATGCCGGCGTCGTCGACATGCCGCTCGACCGAGGCCTTCGCGGGTACCGGATCGCCGTGGGCACGCACCTGCGCATAGCAATCGAACTCGGCGCCGGTAGCCACCTCGGCGATGGGCAGGCCCGCCCAGGACACCTTGATCCCGCGGATCTCGTCGATGGCCAACAGGGCTTCGGGCCCGACGACCACCTTGTTTTCCTTGGGCCGGATTTCCAGCACGAAGCGCGGCTTGCCGTCAGCGGCCGGGGTACCCAGCTTGAGGCCGCGGCGCTGGCCCACGGTGAAGGCGTTGGCTCCGGGGTGCTCCCCTACCTTGGTTCCGGCCTCGTCCACGATGTCGCCGGTGGTCATCTCGATCTTCTCGGCGAGCCAGCCGGCCGTATCGCCGTCCGGGATGAAGCAGATGTCGTGGCTGTCCGGCTTGTTCGCCACGGACAGGCCGCGGCGTTCGGCCTCTGCGCGGACCTCGGCCTTGGAGGGAGTCTCCGCCAGCGGGAACATGGAGTGCTTGAGCTGTTCGTGGGTGAGGACCCCCAGCACGTAGCTTTGGTCCTTGGCCCAGTCGGCCGCACGGTGGAGTTCGGGGTTGCCGTCCGCGTCCTGGATGACCTTGGCGTAGTGGCCCGTGCAGACCGCGTCGAAGCCCAGGGCGATGGCCTTCTCCAGCAGGGCGGCGAACTTGATCCGCTCGTTGCAGCGCATGCAGGGATTGGGAGTCCGGCCGGCCGCGTATTCATCGATGAAGTCCTGGACTACGTCTTCCTTGAAGCGCTCCGAGAAGTCCCAGACATAGTAGGGAATCCCCAGCACGTCGCAGGCACGCCAGGCGTCGCGGGAGTCTTCGATGGTGCAGCACCCGCGGCTGCCCGTGCGCAACGTTCCGGGCATGCGGGACAGCGCCAAGTGGACGCCGACGACGTCGTGCCCGGCCTCGACGGCGCGGGCGGCGGCAACAGCGGAGTCGACTCCGCCGCTCATGGCTGCAAGAACTCGCATGCTGGCTTTCTGTTGATGGTGGGGAGAAGAATTGCGGCTGAAGTGAGTAAGCGCGCCCAACTATTCTAGCGCCCGCGGGAATCCGCCCCAAAAATGCCTTGACCAGCATCCCGGACGATTCTAAAGTCAAAACTAACAGTTTTAGATCGCGGCTGCGCGCGCGTTGACGCACACGCAGACCGCGCATGCGAACCGCCAACGTCCCGCGAATCGAGTCACCATGGACACCGAACACATCCTGATTGCAGGCGGCGGACTGGCCGGCGCCACGGCTGCCAAGACACTGCGCTCCGAAGGATTCCAGGGCCGGATCACCGTGGTCTGCGCCGAGAATGAACAGCCCTACTTGCGCCCTCCACTCTCGAAGGAGTTCCTCCTGGGCAAGGCCGGCGAGGATACCGTCCCGGTGCTGGCGGCCGGCTGGTACGAGGAGAACGACGTCGAACTCCTCCTTGGCGAGGTGGTCGCGGCTGCCGATCCTGCCGCCCACACGGTGCAGCTGCGATCAGGAACCGGCCTTCCGTTCAGCAAGCTCCTGATCGCCACGGGGGCGCAGCCGCGCCGGATTCCGCTCCCCGGTTCGGATCTTGCCGGCGTCATGACGTTCCGCACCTTCAATGATTCCCGCAGGCTCAAGGAAGAACTGTCCGGCGGGGGCCGGAATGTGGTGATGATCGGCTCGGGTTGGATCGGCATGGAGCTTGCCGCGGCCGCGAGCAGCTACGGAAACGCCGTGACCTTGCTGGGACTGGAAGACGTCCCGCTCGGCGTCGCCATCGGACCCGAACTGGGAGGCTTCTTCCGCAGCCTGCACGAAAAGCACGGCGTGCAGTTCCGGCTCCCCGCGAGCGCCGCGGAAATCACCGGCGTCGGGGGCAAGGCGAGCGCCGTTGTCACGAACTCCGGCGAGGTCCTCCCTGCCGACCTCGTGGTGATGGCCGTCGGGGTCGTTCCGGATACGGCCCTGGCCGAAGCAGCCGGCTTCGAGATCCGCAACGGAATCGTGGTGGATGCTTCGCTCCGGACCAGCAGTCCGGACGTGTTCGCAGCCGGAGACGTTGCCAATGCATTGCATCCCTTCACGGGCGAGCACCACCGCAGCGAGCACTGGTCCAACGCCCTCAACGGCGGCAAGGTCGCCGCCAAAGCGATGCTGGGACAGGACGCGATGCTGGACGTGGTCCCGTATTTCTATACGGACCAGTTCGACGTCTCGATGGAGTACTGGGGATATCCCACGCTCGCGGCAGGTTCCGTGCCCGTCATCCGCGGCGCGTTGGAGGAAAACACCTTCCTCGCGTTCTGGCTACGGGATGGCGCCGTCGTGGCCGGCATGGGTGTCAATCAGCAACGGATACAGAAGCCCGTCAAGGCACTTATTTCGGGGCGCATCCCGGTTGACGTGGACCGCCTGGCTGATCCTGCCGTTCCGCTGGATCAGTTGTTGCCGGCGAGCCGATTGCCGGCCTGACCGGCGGAGCCGCTACCGTGGCCGCGGGCCGCTGTTCCTGCGGTCTGGATGCTGGACTCGTGGCCGGCCATTCCGGCGAGCTTTGCCCGGGCATACGCGTCAGGCAGGGCCTTGAGCAGGGCGTCGACGTCGGCGTCGTTCGAAGAGTGCCCTAGGCTGAACCGCTGTGCCCCGCGGGCAGTGTCCTCGTCCAACCCCATGGCAAGCAGGACGTGCGAGGGCCTGGGGACTCCTGCCGTGCAGGCGGATCCGGTGGATGATTCGATGCCCGCGAGGTCCAGGAGGAACAGCAGGGAATCGCCTTCACAGCCGGGGAACGTGAAGTGGGCGTTGCCGGGCAGCCGGGCGTCGCCGGGCGCGCCGCGCAGCACTGCTTCGGGAATCGCGGCCCGGACCCCGTCGATGATCCGGTCCCGCAAGGCGCTGATCCGCTCGCGCTCTGCCACGAGGTTTTGGGCCGCCCACTCCGCTGCGGCGGCGAATGCCGCGATCGACGCCGTGTCCAACGTTCCCGAGCGGACGTCGCGCTCCTGCCCTCCCCCGTGCTGGACAGGGGTGACCTTGGTGGACCGCCCCAGGAACAGGGCGCCCACGCCCACGGGGCCGCCGATTTTGTGGCTTGAGACCGACATCGCGGCGAGCCCGGATTCGCGGAAGCCCAGCGGAATCGAGCCGAAAGCCTGGACTGCGTCCGAGTGCACGGGGATGCCGTGGGCGGCCGCGATTTCCGCGATCTCCTTGACAGGCTGGATGCTGCCCACCTCGTTATTCGCCCACATGACGGTGACCAGGGCTACCGATCCCGGATCACGCTCGATCTCCGCCCGTACAGCGTCCAGCCGCACGACGCCCTGGGAATCGACAGGAAGCCACACTGCTTCGGCCCCTTCGTGCCGTTCCAGCCATTCGACGGTGTCCTGCACCGCGTGATGCTCGACGGCGGAGCAAAGGATCCGCTTGCGGCGGCCGTCTTCGTCGTGGCGGGACCAATACATCCCCTTGACGGCGAGATTGTCTGCCTCGGTGCCGCCGGACGTGAAGATGAGCTCGGAAGGATGCGCCCCGGCCGCAGCCGCAATAGCTTCCCGCGCCTCTTCGACGGATCGCCGGGCACGCCGTCCGGAAGCGTGCAACGATGACGGGTTGCCGGTCCGTGCCAGCTCGCGGGTCATGGCGGTGAGGGCGACGGCGGCAAGGGGCGTGGTGGCGGCATGGTCCAGGTAAACAGGCACTACCCAAGTCTATCGAGACAGGCGGATCCGGGCTTCGGCGGCGGAAGACGCCTTTACGGGCCGCTTCTCCGATCGGGACTAGTCCGCCGGACTGATCAGGATGCCGGACGGATTTTGGCGCAGCAATGGCCTTCGCGGTTGTCGTCGGCGATCCGCTCCTCGGCAATTCCGCAGACGGCCGCCGCTCCGCTGAGGAAGGCGCCGTTCATAGCGCAGACGACGCTCGTGTGGCTTTCGGCCAGCCGGTGGAACGGGCAATTGACCAGGGAGTACCCGCCGTCGTCGTCAGGTTCCGGCCTGTAACCGTAGCTTGCCAGGACATCTTCGAAATGCGGCTCCGCACTGCCGGCCTCGCGGCCGCGGGCGTAGGCGGTTTCGAGGAGCACTTCGCGGGGGGAACCACCCTTCGCCATCAGGTTCTGGATGGCAGAAGCCATCACTTCACCGGCGAGGTCATAGTGGCGCTCCGGAACCGAGGCGCCGATCTCTTCAACGACAGGTGAATACAGCTTCGCCGGGCGCCCGGAACCCGGACCGACCTTGCCGCCGAGCTTGCGGAAGTCAACACGCAGGAGTCCGTCGCGGACCAGCCGGTCCAGATGGAAGGAGGCCGTGCTGCGGGGAAGCCCGAGGGCCATCGCGGCGTCGTCCCGGCTGACGGCGTCGCGTGCCCCGCAGACGTGCTCGTACAGGCGGCGGCGGTTGCCGTCGTCGAGGGATGCCAAAGCGGAGAGTCGACGCAGCCAGGGAAGTCCGGTCATGCATCAAGCTTAACTCTAAAATCAACACTCATTGCTTAATTCCTTTGGGCTTTCTAAAGTCAAAGTATCCATTTTTAGAAAGAAGGCATCATGAACACTGCATCATCCCCGGCCCAGGCGAAAACCGGATCGCTCATGTCCATGGATCCCCAGCGGCAGGCATTCCTTCTCCTCCGGACCGTGTTCACCGTGGCGCCGATCATTTTCGGCCTGGACAAGTTCACCAACGTGCTCACCCACTGGACGATCTACCTGGCGCCCGTGGCCACCTCCGTCATTCCGGTCCCGGCCCAGACCTTCATGTACATCGTGGGAGTCGTGGAGATTGTGGCCGGCATTGCGGTGGCGGTCCGGCCACGCTTTGGCTCGCTCCTGGTGGCGGTCTGGCTTCTGGGCATCATCGTGAACCTGCTGGTGCTGGGCAACTTCTTCGACGTCGCCCTCCGCGACTTCGGCCTGCTTGTGGGCGCACTCGCGCTCAACCGCCTGGCCGTCGCCTCGCAAGCTGACGGCCAGGCTTAGGCCAATACCCGCAGGGCGCCCGGAACCACGTCGATGTCCAAGGGAAGATGGCCGATCCGCTCACCATCGGCGTAGGCCACCACGTTCTCGGCGGCAAGCCGCACTGAACGCACCCGGCGGATTTCCACCGCCGGGTGCGAGGTGTGCCGGCCGGAGAAGACCCTGGGGAAGACAGCGAGGAGGGCCAGCCGGGATAACGGCTTGACGATAAACAGATCCAACAAACCGTCGTCGGGCGCGGCATCCGGGACGATGCGCATGCCGCCGCCGATCGATGGGGCGTTGGCCACCGAAATCAGCATGGCGCCTTCCTTCGTTTCCGCGCCGTCGGCAGTCACGGTGTAGTTGATGGCCCGGAACGATCCGAGCTCCCGGAGCATCGCCAGGGTGTAGCGGAGCGTACCGCGGGGCCACCTCCAGGAGTTTGCCCGTTCATTGACGGCAGCGTCGAATCCCGCCGATACAGCTCCCGCAAACCACATGGTTCGTCCGCCGATGGTGATGCGGCCGGCGTCGAGCACCCGGCCGCCGTCGGCGAGCGCCGAAATCACGCGGGCACAGGAGCCCTCGACATCCTGCAGAGGCAGCCCAAGCATCCGGGCTACGTCGTTTCCCGTACCCACGGGAACAATCCCGAGCGGCAACCCGGTCCCGCTCAGTGAGTTGACGCCCAGATGGACCATGCCGTCGCCGCCCACCACCACCAAGGCTTCGGCGCCTGTGCGAAGCGCTTCGTCCACCGCTTCCCGCAGGGCGTCCATGCTGTCGCGCCGAAGTACGACGACGTCGAGACCCGCCTCGCGGAGGCAGCGGGCGGCTTCGTCCCCGGCAAGGGCGTGCCGTCCAAACGCTGCGGTTGGATTGACCGCCAGCACGATCCTTCGGAGAGATCCGTTCAGCCCGTGGGGGCCGGTACTTGGCAGGTGAATGGGATGATCGGGGCCGGCCGGGGAGTTCACAGCATGAATCATGCCACCGGCACGGGCGTGATCCGGGGAACTAAAGCCCGGGCCGCCGTCGTTCTCATGGTGGGCTGGCTAGACTTGCCAAGATCGCCGCTCCGCACCGGGACGGCGGGAAACTTCAGAATCCCAGAGAAAGGCCCGTGGTTGGCTCAGGGCAGCAGTTCCCACTATCAGATCCTCCGGGTTCCCGTCACCGCGACGGACAAGGAGATCAAAGTGGCCTACAGGAAGGCCGCGAGGAACGCCCATCCGGACCATGGCGGGGATCCTGAGGTCTTTCGGCAGGTCACGCTCGCGTACGAGACCCTGATCGACCCCAAACGACGCGCGGAGTACGACCGCCGGTACGCGAGCGGCACTTCCGGCAGGGCGAACCGTTTCCCGGCGCAAAGGCCGGATTACGCCGGGACCGGCGCTCCAGGGCCGGAAACCCGCACCGGCGTCCACAGGCCGAATGCCCCGCGCAACACGGCCGGCGACGCCCCCGTCTATGTCCCGCCCTTCGATGATCCCCACGAGGTGCCCCTGCTCTCCAAGGGCGAGGCCGCCTTGCAGATCCACGGGATTCCCCGGAAGCGTGGAATCTTCGGGGCCGAAGCCCGCATTCAGCGCGAAATGCGGACAGTCCAGCTCATCAGCCGCCAGATCCTGCCTGCCATCCCGTCGGCCCGGCTCGTCAACGGTCTCCGCTCCCCCTCGGACGACAGCCACATCGACCACGCCCTCCTCGCCGGCTACCGCCTGGCGCTCATCGGTTCCATGCTGCTGCCCAAAGGCGCCTATGCCTGGGACGGGGTGGCGCTCAAGCACGGCGGACGTTCGGTGCCACCGCCGCAGCTCGAGCTGATCGTTCGCCACATGCAGGAGATCTTCCCCGAACTGAATGTGACGGGTTGGGTAGTCGTCCACAGCCCGGACGGCAACCCCCACGAGCCGGTCATCGACCACTACCGGCGCCAGGACGGGGACTTCGGTTCGGTGCAAATCGTCAACGCCTCCGGTTTGGCCCGCGGCCTCAAGCAGTTCCTGAGTTCGGGCCCCGTGCCCAACACCGTGGTTGTCCCGGTTCTTGCCCGGTTGCTCCGCGGCATGCACTGAGCCCGCAGGAGCCACCCCGTATTTTCGCTGGCTAGGATTGATACGTGTTCCGCATCCTCTTCCACACCCCTGAAATCCCGGGCAACACGGGAAACGCCATCCGGCTCGCCGCCATCACCGGCGCAGAGCTCCACCTCGTGGAGCCGTTGGGCTTCGACTTCTCCGACGCGAAGCTGCGCCGAGCAGGACTCGACTACCACGACCTGGCGGTGGTCACGGTGCACAAGGACATCGAGGCCGCATGGGCGGCTTTGCAGCCCGAGCGCGTCTTCGCGTTCACGTCCGACGGCGAATCCTCCTATACGGACATCGCCTACGAAGAGGGCGATGTTCTGATGTTCGGACCCGAGTCCGTCGGGCTTCCCGACTGGCTGAAGCAGGACCCGCACGTCACGGCCCGCGTCCGGCTCCCCATGCTGCCGTCCCTGCGCTCGCTGAACCTTGCCAACGCAGCCTCTATCGCGGTGTATGAAGCCTGGCGCCAACACGGTTTTGCGGGCGCGAAGCTCTAGCGGGCCTGCTCGTCCGCCCGGACATCCACTAGGTCACCTCCGCGGGTCACCCATCCAAAGCTCCCCCTGCGCCGAATACCCTATGCAGGCCAACAGCCTGGGCAGGCATCTGGCCTGCGAAGCAGGGCCGGTGGGCGACGGCCGCGGAAGGGGCACAGGTGACTACTCTCAAGACCCGCAGTGCTTCTGGTACTGCCAGGGTCACGAGCAACCTATGCTGGACGGTGATGGATACACCGAATGTGGGAGGCCCCGAGGCCCCCGGCCTGATTGCCGGCTCGAATGCGCAGCTTGCGGAGTTGCTGGGGTTGATGGCCGCCGGCGACCGGCTCGCCTTCAGCGAGTTCTACCGCCTCACTGCGCGGCGGGTCTTCGGCATGGCCAAGCGAGTGCTGGTGGATGCCGGCCTGAGCGAAGATACCACCCAGGAAGTGTTCATCCAGGTCTGGCAGAACGCGGCCAAGTTCGATCCCGAGGCCGGCAGCCCGCTCGCGTGGCTCATGACCATCACCCACCGGCGCGCTATCGACCGCGTCCGCTCGGCCCAGTCCGCCACGGACCGGGAAGCGAAATACGGCGCCGCGAGCCAACTCCTTGACCACGATTCAGTGGAAGAAGAAGCCAGCAGCCGGCTTGAAGCCGAGGCCGTCACCCGTTGCCTCGGCACCCTGACGGAAACGCAATTGGAATCCGTACGGCTCGCCTACTATGGCGGGCTCACCTACCGGGAGGTCGCCGAACAACTCGGTGCCGCGATTCCGACCATCAAGTCCCGCATCCGCGATGGACTTCTCCGACTCAAGACTTGCCTGGGGGTGAGCTGACATGACCGAACACGATGACAACAAACGGAACTTCGGGAAGGAAGGCCTCCGCAGGATGTTTGCCACCGATATAGCCACTGACCTTGCCGAAGGCCGCGTCTTGGAGCTTGCCGAGATCTATGCCCTCGACGCCTTGAGCGACGCCGAGCGTGCTGAAATCGACAACTACATTGCCACGGCGCCTGAACGCTCGGCGTTCCTCGAACGGGTCCGGCAGTCACGCGAAGCCCTCACCGCTTCCTTCGCCGACGAGGCCGAACCGCGGCCCGGGCTCTTGCAGGACATCCTGCGGCAGCTCCCGGAACAACCACGAACTGCACAAACCGGCACAGCGTCCGCGCCGTCGTCGGTTCCCGAAGTGTCGTCTGGAACCGCAACGCACGTTGCCCCCGACGTCGTGGACCTCGCCGCCGCACGGAACCGACGGGATCGCCGACGCTTCGGAGGCGTCCGTGGTTGGGTGGCAGCCGCTGCGGCTGCCGCGGTGATTGCGCTTGGCGGCGTGGGCGTCGGCGTCTACGTAGCCGGTCAGAACGATCCTGTGAACCAAGTGCTGCAGGCCGGCGATGTCCGTCAAGCTACCGTCGACGTCAACGGTGGCGGTACCGCCACCGTGTCCATCTCCAGCTCGAAGAACGCCGTGGTAGTCCGCATGAACGGCGTTCCCGCTCCCCCGGCCGGCAAGGTCTATCAGATGTGGCTCATTCCCAAGGACGGCTCCGACCCTGTATCCCAGGGCCTTATGGATGCCCAGGCATTGAGCCATCCGGCGGTTGTCTCCGGCATTTCCAGCGCGGCGTCCATCGGCATCACGGTTGAACCCGTGGGTGGCTCCAAGAAACCGACCCTCCCCACGGTCGCTGCAGCACCTCTCACCTAGAGCGAGAGGCCCTGCCCGCCGTTGGCTCTTGCGGCAGGGCTTGACCTTGACGTTACGTCAACTTCTACGCTGGATACATGAAGCAGGACAAGGCAGGTACTTGGACCATTTCCGAGCTGGCCAAGGCCAGCAAGGTCTCCTCGCGGACTTTGCGCCACTATGGCCACCTCGGGCTGTTGGAGCCTGCCCACACAGGATCCAACGGCTACCGGTATTACGGTCAGCCTGAGCTGCTGCGACTGCAGCGGATCCTTCTGCTTCGTGAACTTGGCCTTGGGCTCGAGACCATCGGCGAAGTTCTGGATGGCCAGGCCGACCCTGTGGAGGCACTTGCCGTGCACAGGGATTGGCTGCTGGCCGAGCGCGACCGACTGGACCGGATGTCCCGGACGGTCGACGCCACTATCGCAGCACTACGTCAAGGAGAAACCATGACCGCGGAGAACATCTTCAAGGATTTCGACAACAACCCCTACGAGGCCGAGGCTCGCGAGCGCTGGGGCGATCCTGCCGTCGACGAGAGCAACGCCCGGCACTCGGCGATGACCACAGCCCAAAAGCAGGCGTTCATGGAAGAGTACGCGGCGCTGAACCAGGATCTTGCCCACTGCTTCGACGCCGCCCTTCCGGCGGACCACCCGGACGTCCAGGCCGCCGTCGGCCGGCATTACAAGTGGATCTGCGCGAGTTGGACGCCAAACGCCGAATCCTACGTAGGCCTGGGACAGATGTACGTGGACGACCCCCGGTTCACTGCAAATTACGACAAGGTCCGGGTAGGCCTGGCGCCCTACCTGCTCGAAGGCATCAAGGTCTACGCAGCGCAAAAGCTCCGTTAAGGCACTCTTGCCGAAAAGCGCGACGGCGGCCCGTCCCCATTGGAAACACAGGGGACGGGCCGCCGTCGTACCGGCTGCTAAGCAGCCCCGCTAAATGATCAGCGAGAGCACCATGATGAAGCCGAAGCCGACCACCGAGATGAGTGTCTCCATCACCGACCAGGTCTTGAACGTCTGCCCGACCGTCAGGCCGAACAGTTCCTTCACGAGCCAGAACCCGGCGTCGTTGACGTGGGACAGGAAGAGCGAGCCGGCACCGATGGCCAAGGCAAGGAGTGCCGCGTGGGTCGGGCTCAGGCTGCTTGCCAACGGAGCCACGATGCCCGCAGCCGTGACAGTGGCAACTGTCGCCGAGCCCGTGGCCAGGCGAAGCGCCACGGCCACCAGGAACCCCAGGACCAGCACGGACATGTTGGCGCCTTCGGCCCATTTCTTGACTGCGTCACCGACTCCGGCACCGATGAGGGTCTGCTTGAAACCGCCGCCCGCGCCCACGATCAGCAGGATCGCGGCGATCGGTCCGAGGCTGCTGCTGAGCTTGGAGGTAATCTTGCTACCGGTGAAACCGACCGCGTAGCCGAAGGTCACCATGGCGGCGAGCACGGCCAGGGTCATCGCAACGAGGGGCTGGCCAATGAAGTCCAGGACGGTGCGGATCATGGGTGCCGTCTTGGGATCGGCCCAGACGATGTCCGCGACGGCCTTCAACAGCATGAGCACCACCGGGAAAATGATGGTCAGCAGGGTGACCAGGAAGCTGGGCTGACGCTTCACTTCGCTGAGGTCGACGGCGTGCTTGGTGTCGACGCCGCCGGCCACCGCAGGAGCATCAACTGGAACCCAGCGCGCGGCCAAGCGGGAAAACAGCGGTCCACAAATGATCACGGTGGGAACGGCCACCAGGAGCCCAAGAGCCAGGGTGGTGCCCAGTTCAGCCTTCACCGCGCTGATGGCGATGAGCGGGCCCGGGTGCGGCGGGACCAGTCCGTGCAACACGGACAAACCCGCGAGGGCCGGAATGGCAATGCGCATGAGCTTCATCTGCGAGCGCTGGGTGACCAGGACGATCACCGGAAGCAGCAGGACGAGGCCGATCTCAAAGAACATCGGGAGGCCGATGATGACCGCAACCAAAGTGATCATCCAGACCACCTTGTTGCCGCTGGCTTTCTCCAACAAGGTGTCCACCACGCGGTTTGCGCCGCCGGAGTCCGCCAGGAGCTTGCCGAGCATGGCGCCGAGGGCAATCAGGAGGCCGACCTCTTTAAGGACGCCGCCCACGCCGTCTTCGAAGTTGCTGACCACTTTATCGAGGCCGACTCCCGATGCCAGGCCGACGAAGGCCGAACCTAGCACGAGGGACAAGAACGGATGGACCTTGAATTTCGCGATCAGCAGGACGATCAGCGCGATGCCGATAGCCGCGACCACCAGGAGTTGGGTATCGTGCCCGGTCCAGTTCACGCTGCATCTCCGGTTGTGTGTGCCGGCTGTGCCTCAAGGCCGAGCCGTTCGATGATTTCGTCTGCCTCTTCGGCAGGAGAAGCGGAGACGCACAGCGAGATGTGGTTCTCGTCCTCGGTGGGCGCTTCCAGCGCATCGAATTGGGATTCCAGCAGCGAAGCAGGCATGAAGTGCCCGTGGCGCGAAGCCAGCCTGTCGGAAATCTTGTCCTTGCTCCCCTGGAGGAAGACGAACACAACGCCCTCGCCGCGCAAGACGTCCCGGTAGCGCTTCTTCAAGGCCGAGCACGTGATGATGCCCGGCTTTCCAGCTGCCGTACGCTCCTTGATCCAATCGGCAATGATGTCCAGCCACGGCCAACGGTCCTCATCACTGAGTGCGTGCCCCGCATGCATCTTTGCCACGTTCGCTTCCGGGTGCAGGTCGTCGCCTTCGGCGAGGTCCCAGCCCAGGCGTCCGGCCAATACGCCGGCCACTGTCGATTTACCGGAACCGGAGACGCCCATGATCACAAATACCGGTTGTTGTGCAGTCTTCGCCATCAAAGTCTGCCTCTCTCAATTAAATATGATTTAAACGAGACTAAGCATATGACACAGGTTACACATCAGCAATTTCAGAAACCGGCGATGGTTTGGGACCCGTTGACTTCCACCACATGGAACGCTTCGGCGCTGCGCCCGCCGGGCATTCCGGCGCGCGAGGCATTGTGCCGGAGCATGCCCCGCACGGCCCGTTCCATGCCTTCCAGATCGGGGTGCTGGCTCGCGTGGATCCGGATGGCAGCCAGTTTCGCGTCCACGTGGTCGGTGACGTCCACGAAATAGTTCTCACGGGTTTCGGGACCGGCGAAGAGCCACAGCCATGGCAATTTGAAGGCCTCGAGGCCCGCTTCGGCCAGTTCCGGATACGCGAAGGGATTCTCAAGCGCGGGGTACACGGCCCGCGTCACGATCTCCCCCACTGCGAGGTGGTCGGGGTGGCTCTTCTGGATCCGGTCCCAATTGCGTTCCGGGTGCATGGCAAGAACGATGTCCGGGCGGATCTCGCGGATGAGTTTCACCACTTGCTTGATGACCCCATGCGTCGGTTCCAGGTAACCATCGCGCTCATGGAGGTAGTGCACGTCCGCCACGCCGACGAGGACAGCGGCCTGTCGCTGCTCCTCTGCGCGCATGGAGATGATCTCTTCGCGGTGTGCAGGATCAAAACCTCCGGCATCGCCGTCTGTCATGACGCAATAGCTGACCTCGACGCCGGCAGCGGTCCAGGCAGCGATGGTTCCGGCCGCGCCAAAGTCGACGTCGTCCGGGTGGGCGGTAAAACAAAGCACCCGCTCAACGCGCTCTGTGGAGGCGTTGAACGGGCTCTTTGCTGACGTAGCGTCAGAAGACAAAGGGATCAGCCCTTCCGCTTTTTGATCTCTTCGGTGGCCTGTGGAACAACCTTGAAGAGGTCACCGATGATGCCGAAGTCCGCGATCTCGAAGATCGGCGACTCAGCATCCTTATTGATCGCGACGATGACCTTGGAGGTCTGCATTCCGGCCTTTTGCTGGATCGCCCCGGAGATGCCCGCCGAGATGTAGAGCTGCGGAGACACCGTCTTGCCCGTCTGGCCAACCTGGTAGTCATGACCGATCCAGCCCGCATCCGTGGCGGCACGGGAAGCCCCGAGCGCGCCGCCCAGTGCGTCGGCCAGTTCTTCCAACGGACCGAAGTCGCCGTCGACGCCGCGTCCACCGGCAACCACGATCCGGGCTTCGGTAAGCTCGGGACGGCCGCTGGCAGGCTTTTCCGCACGCCCGGTGACCCGTGCGGCATTCGCGGTGGCATCAGCCGGGACGTCGATGGTGACAGCCTCGGGCGTGCCTGACGCGGCCGGGGCCTCGACGTCGACGCTGTTCGGCTTGACGGTGAGCACGGCGACGGCGGTGCGCGCCTTGGCCGTGGTGGTGTACGAGCCGGCGAGGACCGATTTGTGGGCCGTGCCGTCGGCGTCGACCCCCACAACATCGGTGATGACGCCGGCGTTGAGCTTCACGCCAAGACGGGCTGCGATTTCCTTGCCGTCGGCGGTGTTCTCCAGCAGGACGGTCCCGGCTCCGGAGGCCTCTACGGCCGCGGCCAGATAGGCGGCTTTCGGCCCAACCAGGTAGTCGTCCAGGTCCGTTGCGGATGGGCGGTAAAGAACCGAGGCTCCGTGCGCACCCAAGGCGGCTGCGACGTCGTCGTGCAGTTCGCCGTTGACGGCGACCACAGCTTCCCCGAGCGAACGCGCGATCGTCAGGAGTTCCAGGCTGCTCTTCTTGAGCGCTGTGCCCGGGTTGTCAATGAATACAAGTGCTTTTGCCATGTGTCGGAATCCTCTTAGAGCAGCTTCTGGGCGGCCAGGAACTCAACCAGCTTGATGCCGGCGTCGCCTTCGTCGGTGATGATGGTGCCGGCAGTGCGCGGCGGCCGCGCCTCCGCGGTCTCGACGGCGGTCAGGGAACCCGCGGCGCCCACCTGCGCGGCATCGACGCCGATATCGGCCAGGGTGAGTGCCGTGATCTTCTTCTTCTTGGCTGCAAGGATGCCTTTGAAGTTGGGGTATCGCGGTTCGTTGATCTGGTCCGTCACGGAGACCAGCGCGGGCAAGGTTGCCTCCACGGTGTCCGCGTGGGCGTCACCGTCACGGCGCGCTACGATGCGTTCGCCGTTGACCTCCAGGGACGAAGCAAAAGTGACTTGCGGGAGTCCGAGCCGCTCGGCGAGCTGTGCCGGAACCAAGGACGTTTCGCCGTCGGTCGACGCCATGCCCGTCAGGACGAGGTCAACGGGCGAGTCTGCACCGAGATACCGGATCGCCGCGGCAAGGGCCAGCGAAGTGGCTGCGGCATCGGAGCCGGCCAAGGCGTCGTCGCTCAAATGCGCTCCCGAGGAGGCACCGATCTGCAGGGACTTCTTGACCGCGTTCACGGCACCGGCTGGACCCATGCTCAAGGCGATGACCTCGTTGCCGGCCTTGGCACCGCCGCGGTCTTCGCTGAGCTGCAGCGCGGCTTCGAGTGCATACTCGTCCAGTTCGGACAGGATGCTCTCGTCGCGGTCCGTGGTGTTGCCTGGGCCGGTGAGGTGTCGGTCGAACTGCGCGTCCGGGACGTGCTTGACCAGAACAACAATCTTCAATGTATCTCCCACTGTGTTCGAGGCAGCCTTCCATACTCGGGGATGGCCAGCAACTAGGCGCATGGCCAAGAGTGCCCGGCATACGGGCTCGTCCTAGCTAAGCATATTGCGGGACAAGTCGGACAACGGCGCCGCGTTAACTCCTGTTTCGTGGATCGCCACCGCCACGGCGGCAAGAGCACACGACGACGGCGGGCCGCACCGGTGGTGCCGCCCGCCGTCGTCGACGTGCTAGTCGGTTCGCGTGCTGGAATCCGCTGCTACGGCGTAGCTGTTACGGAGCAGCGTCCAAGGTCACGTCGAGCTCCTGCGACTGGCCGCTACGCTGGACGGTCACCTTGACTGTTGCGCCTGCCGGCTGCTCCCGGACAGCCGCAGTGAGCTGCTCCGGGTCGGTGATGTCTATACCGGCGAACTTGGTCACGACGTCGCCCACCTTGAGCCCGGCCTTCTCAGCTGCGGAGCCCTTGGTCACGGCCGCGACCTGCGCGCCGATCGAGAACCCGGAGCTGCTGCCTGTTGCCGACTTAGGCTGAACGCTGACGCCGAACTGCCCGTGGGTTGCCTTGCCGTTCTTGATGAGTTCCTGCGCAATACGCTTCGCGTTGTTGATCGGGATGCTGAAGCCAACACCAATGTTGCCGCTGGACGAAGACGAAGAACTGCTGCTGCCGGCAGAAGCGATTGCCACGTTGACGCCGATGATCTCGCCCTTGGTGTTGACGAGCGCTCCACCGGAGTTACCCGGGTTGATCGGCGCGTCGGTCTGGATCACGTTGAGCGAAACGGTGCCCTGGCCCGCACTGCTCTGGCTCTGGCCACCGCCTGGAGGGGCGAATTGGAATCCGCCCTGGCCGCCGTTTTGCGAATTGTCCGAGCCGCCGTTGGGAACAGCCGACGACGCCACGCTGATGGTGCGGTTGAGCGTGGACACGATGCCGTCGGTGACCGTGCCGGGCAAGCCGAGCGGAGCACCGATGGCGATGGCGTTGTCTCCGACGTTGATCTTGCTGGAATCACCCAGGGTGGCCGGCACGAGGCCGGAAGCGTTGTCCACCTTGATGATGGCGAGATCCGACAGCGGGTCCGTACCCACTACCGTCGCCTTCAGCACGCGTCCGTCGCTCAACCGCACTTCAATGGCGGCGTTCGCGCTGGCACCGTCAAGGGTCACCACGTGGGTGTTCGTCAGGATGTGGCCTTGGTCGTCGAGGATGATGCCCGAACCGGTGCCGCCCTGGCTCCCGCTTGAAGCCATGATGGTCACGACGCTCGGAGTAGCCTTGGCCGCGGCTGCTGTGATGGCGTTGACGTTGTCCGTGTTGTTGACAATCACGGTTCCCGCCTGGCCGCTGCCGGCCGCCACCGGGGTCCGGCTGTTCAACAATTGATCGCTGGCGGCCACCACGCCTCCACCCACGAGACCGGCTGCCAGGATGCAGGCCACCAAGGTCCCGACGCCGAAGACCGGCTTGCGCTTCGGACTAGCCGCCGGACCTCCCGGGTGGGCGGGGAACTGCTGAGTGGGATAGTGCTGCGCAGGGTTCGGTCCGCCATAGAAAGGCTGGTGCTGCGGGTAGGCGTGCTGCTGTCCCGCGCTGTGCTGGGAAGCTCCGTGTTGGGGCGCTCCGTTCTGGGGAGCGCTGTGCTGAGCGTGGATCTGCTCGGTGGCGTTTTCGGCCGGGCCTTGGGCCCATGGTGCCGGGGCTACCGGGGTCTGTGCTGTATGCGCCGGCTGCGCTGAGTAATCGGGCTGCGCCGGGTAATCGGGCTTCGCAGTGAAATCCTGACCCGGCTGGTATGCCGGCAGCGGGGCCGTAGGCTGGGAATTGGCTTGCTTGTCCGCTTCCGCCTTGCCGGTGCTCTCAGGACCATGGTTCTCGGGGCCATTGTTCTCAGGCTCGGCGCCCTGTGCTGGGTTCTCCGTCATGGGACTTCCTTTCTTCCTCGTCCCCTTAACTATCGTCGCTCTTGCTGGATCAAGAGTCGACGTTCGCTGGGAGCTTGCTGAACGCCGTCATCGGATTGGCCCTATGCCGTCGAATGCTGCCGACAAGCCCCTCAACGTTGGAGAAGGTACGATTTCTCCCCGTTTCGCTGGCGGCATATTTACCGCTGTGGACGCTCCAAAAGGTGCACCATAGTATCAAGTGGAATTGCCACAGCGACCTGCCGCTTGACAACCATGCGTGGGGGCGCTGATGCATTCTGTTTCGATTGCTCCGGCCCGGACCAGTCGCAGACGTGCTGAAGGGTTGCACATGCGGTCAATGTTGAAACGTGTACTCGCCGTCATCGGCCTGGCCGGATTGCTGGTCCTCCCGGCCACCGCAGCCTGGGCCGAGGGTCCGGTGACCATCCCCTCCGGCCAGAACATCGTGGACAACGCGAATGTCCTGGGCAACCGCAAGGGCGAGGTCCAGGATGCCATCCAGAAGCTCCTGAAGGACCACAAATACAACTTGTACGTGGTCACGGTGAATTCCTTCGAGAACCCCTCATCGCCCGAGGCCTGGGCCACGGCAGTGGCCACCAAGAAGAGTATGGGCAAGGCTGACGTCATTCTGGCCATCTCCACGGCCGGTCAGTATTATTTCGCACCCAACTCTGCAAGCGCGATCTATTCCAAGAGGTCAACCATTTCGTCCAATGCCATCGCGGCCAACCTGGGCGCAGGCAAGCGTGACTTTGCCCAGGCGGCCATCGACACCGCGGCCGCCGTCGGCGACGCCGCCAGCGGGGGCAGCGGCACGGTTCCTAGCGGCAACTCGGGTGCAGTCGTTTTGATCGGTGCCGGCGTTGTCGCGGCCGGCGGTGTGGGCACGTACTTGTACTTCCGTAACCGCCGCAAGAAGGGCCAGGCATCCGGAACGAGCTACGGCCCGCAGGGCGAACAGCTCGATCCCCTCGCCTCCTTGAGCATCCCGGACTTGCGGCGCAAAGCCGGGTCCCTGCTTATCGAAGCGGACGACACCATCAAATCCAGCGAGCAGGAACTCGGCTTCGCCCAAGCGCAATACGGCGATGCCGCCGTCGGGAACTTCACCAAGGCCTTGCTGGAAGCAAAGAACCATATGACCGAGTCCTTCAAGCTCCAGCAACAGCTCGATGACCACATCCCGGACACCGAAGAGCAGCAGCGCAGTTGGCTTGGCGAAATCATCCGGCGCTCGGACGCGGCCCTCGAGTCGCTGCGGGAGCAGAAGGCCGATTTCGACTCCCTGCGCGAGCTGGAGAAGAACGCGCCGCAGGCTTTGGCCACTGTTGCCGCCGGGGCGAACGAAGCCGAGGCAAAGATCAGCAGCGCGGAGCAATCGCTCAACGGACTGCGCGAGAAGTACGCAGACAGCGCACTTGGCCACGTGAGCGACAACATCACCCAGGCCAAGGACCGGCTTGCCTTCGTTCACAACGCAACAACGACGGCGCAGGAAAAGCTCGCCGCAGGTGAGAGCAGCCTCGCCGCTGTGGCCGTCCGCGCCGCGGAAGAAGGCCTGCACCAGACCAACGTCCTGATCGACGCGATCTCCAAGGTGGCGGGCAACCTCGACGAAGCCCGGAATTCGCTGGAGGGCGCCGTGGTGGAGACCAGCCAGGACCTGGCCCAGGCCAAAGCGATGATCCAGTCCGGCGAACACCCGGAGCTGGCCGGTCCGGTGGCGGGCGTCGAAGCCGCACTGGCGCAGGTCAAGGCCGAAATCCAGGGCGGAAAGATCGATCCCATTGCCACCCTGGACCGGGTGGAGAAGGCACACCAAGCCTTGGACCAGTCCCTCTCGGGAATCCGTGACCAGCAGGAACAGGCAAGGCGCGCGCAAGCCGCGCTCCAGCAGACCATCATGGCTGCCCAGTCCCAGATCAGCGCTACCTCGGACTACATCGCGGCGCGACGCGGCGGCGTTGGCCCCGAGGCCCGTACTCGTTTGGCCGAAGCCCAACGGAATCTCGACTACGCCCTGTCCATTTCCCGCAATGACCCCGTCACCGCACTGACGTACGCCCAGCAGGCCCAGTCGCTCGCTGCACAAGCCGCGCAACTGGCCCAGTCCGACGTCGATCAGTTCGGCGGCTTCGCCAACCAAGGCTACGGCCGCGGCGGCATGTTCGGTGGTGGAGGCAGTGGTGGCGGCCTCGGCGGAGCGATCCTCGGCGGCATCCTCATCAACTCCATCCTCCACGGCGGAGGGGGCGGCTGGGGC